>JACXUX010000004.1 GCA_014763725.1 Rhodobacterales bacterium | reverse complement strand
ATCCGGGGGCGAACGGGGCGGCGGGGGCCTTCCTGCTGGCCAGCTTCTATCTGAACGGGGCGAGTTTCCTGGGCTTTGCCATCCTGGCCGAGCGGCGGGGGATGCAGACGCGCGCGCGGGGGGAAAAGTCGCTCTATTTCAGCGCGGGGCTGCTGGAAGGGTCCGAGACCATCGCCTTCCTGGTCGCGATCTGCCTGTGGCCTGCGGCGTTTGCGGCGCTGGCCTGGGGGTTCGGGGCGCTGTGCGTGCTGACCGCGCTGGCGCGGCTGGCACTGGCGCGCAGGATTTTCGCAGGCACCGCCGCCGCCCCCCTTGGACAGGCGGGGGGTGCAGTGCCATCTTTGGCGCCAGGCAGACAGGAGGAACAGGCCATGCTGGCACCGCCGCGGACGATTGAGGGGATGGAGACCGCCGTTCTGGCGGGGGGCTGCTTCTGGGGCATGCAGCATCTGATCCGCAAGCTGCCGGGGGTGGTGGCCACGCGCGTGGGCTATTCGGGGGGTGAGGTGGCCCATGCCACCTATCGCAACCACGGCCGGCATGCCGAGGCGATCGAGATCATCTTCGACCCCGCGCGGCTGAGCTATCGCGAGCTGCTGGAGTTCTTCTTCCAGATCCACGACCCGACGACGCCGGACCGGCAGGGCAACGACCGCGGGCCCAGCTATCGCAGCGCGATCTACTGGCTGACCGAGGCCCAGCGCGACGAGGCGCTGCGCACGATCGCCGACGTGAACGCGAGCGGCCTGTGGCCCGGCCGCGTGGTGACCGAGGTCGAGCGCGCGGGCGACTTCTGGCAGGCCGAGCCCGAGCACCAGGATTATCTGGAGCGCATCCCGAACGGCTATACCTGCCATTACCCGCGGCCGGGCTGGCGGCTGCCGAAGCGGGACGGCGCGGCGGCCTGAGGGCCGGACGACCAGCGGCGCACGGGCGGCGGGCAGGCGGGGGGTTTCACACCCCCCGCGCCCCCCGTGGGATATTTTTCCGGGAAGCGGGAAGGGACGGGATCATGGACTGGAAGGGGGCGGTGCCGGAGTTCGGCTTTCGGCACAGCTATGCCGAGGAGCTGGAGGGATTCTCGATCCCCTGGCGGCCCGACCGGGCGCCCGCGCCGCGGCTGTTGCGGCTGAACCGGGACCTGGCGGCGGAGCTGGGGCTGGATGTGGAGGCGCTGGACGGCCCGCTGGGGGCGGCGGTGTTTTCGGGCAGCCTGTTGCCGCCCGATGCGCGCCCGGTGGCGCAGGCCTATGCGGGGCACCAGTTCGGCGGCTTTTCGTCCCAGCTGGGCGACGGGCGCGCGGTGCTGCTGGGCGAGCTGAGGGACCGGGCGGGCCGGACGGTCGATCTGGCGCTGAAGGGTTCGGGGGCCACGCCCTTTGCCCGGCGCGGCGACGGCAAGGCGGCCGTGGGGCCGGTGCTGCGCGAATATCTGATGGGCGAGGCGATGGCGGCGCTGGGGGTGCCCACGACGCGGGCGCTGGCGGCGGTGGCCACCGGCGCGCCGGTCTGGCGCGAGACGCAACTGCCCGGCGCGGTGCTGGCGCGGGTGGCGGCCAGCCATATCCGGGTGGGCACCTTTCAGTTCTTTGCCGCCCGCGGCGAGGGCGACCGGGTGCGGCGCCTGCTGGACCATGCCATCGCGCGGCATCATCCGCAGGCGGCGGAGGCGGCGGTTCCGGCGCTGGCCTTCCTGCAGGCGGTGGCCGGGGCGCAGGCGCGACTGGTCGCGCAATGGATGGGGCTGGGGTTCGTCCATGGCGTGATGAACACCGACAACATGGCGATCTCGGGCGAGACGATCGACTATGGCCCCTGCGCCTTCATGGAGGGCTATGCGCCCGGCACGGTGTTTTCCTCGATCGACCAGACGGGGCGCTATGCCTATGGCAACCAGCCCGGGATCGCGCAGTGGAACCTGACGCGGCTGGCCGAGACGCTGCTGCCGCTGATCGATGCCGACGAGGGCCGCGCGATCGCCGCCGCGCGTGGCGTGCTGGAGGGCTTTGGCCCCGCCTATTTCGCGGCGTGGGAGGGCGTGATGCGCGCCAAGCTGGGGCTGGCGCAGGCGCAACCGGGCAATCAGGCGCTGGCCGAGGCGCTGCTGTCGGCGCTGGAGGGGCAGGGGGCGGACTGGACCATGACCTTCCGGGCGCTGGCGCCGGCAGCGCTGGGGGACCGGGGCCCGCTGCGGGTGCTGCTGCGCGAGCCCCTGGCGCTGGAGGTCTGGCTGGACCGCTGGCAGGCGCGGCTGGCCACCGAGGGGCGCCCGCCCGAGGCGGTGGCCGCGGCGATCCGCGCGGCCAACCCTGCGGTCATTCCGCGCAACCTGGCGGTGGAAGAGGCGCTGGCCGCCGCCACGGCGGGGGATCTGGCCCCGTTCGAGGCGCTGCTGGCGGCCGTCACCCGCCCCTTCGACCCGCAGCCGGGGCAGGAGCGCTATCTGCTGCCCGATCCGGGGGGCCTGGCGGGCTATCGCACCTTTTGCGGGACCTGAGGCCCGCGCGGGGGCGCCCCTTGCGGGGGTCGGTGCGCCAAACTAAGACTTGGGCAACCGAACCGCGGATAGCGTTCCCCGACAAGCGAGGCAGGACCATGAAAGACCCCGTCGATTTCTACATGAACACGCTGGTGCCCATGGTCGTCGAACAGACCAGCCGGGGCGAACGCGCCTATGACATCTTCAGCCGCATGCTGAAGGAACGGATCATCTTCCTGTCGGGGCCGGTGCATGACGGCATGTCCAGCCTGATCTGCGCGCAGCTGCTTTTCCTCGAGGCCGAGAATCCGTCCAAGGAAATCAGCATGTACATCAACAGCCCCGGCGGCGTGGTCACAAGCGGGCTGTCGATCTATGACACGATGCAGTACATCCGCCCCAAGGTCAGCACGCTGGTCATCGGCCAGGCCGCCAGCATGGGCAGCCTGCTGCTGACGGCCGGTGAAAAGGGCATGCGCTTCAGCCTGCCCAACAGCCGCGTGATGGTGCACCAGCCCAGCGGCGGCTATCAGGGCCAGGCCACCGACATCATGATCCACGCGCAGGAGACGATGAAGCTGAAGCGTCGCCTGAACGAGATCTATGTCCATCACACCGGCCAGAGCTATGAAACGGTCGAGGCGGCGCTGGAGCGCGACAACTTCATGTCGGCCGAGGATGCCAAGGCCTGGGGCCTGATCGACGAGATCGTGACCAGCCGCGGCAAGCTGGACGACACGGCGAAGTGACGCAGACCCGCCCGGGGCCGGGGGCCGCGGGCGGGAATTTCGGGTTGTGAAGGCGCGGGCCTTGTCCTACGCTTTCGGGGCGGCGCCACGACACTTTCGTGACGGCCAGGGCAAGGAACGACGATGGCGAACAAATCCGGCAGCGACAGCAAGAACACGCTTTACTGCTCGTTCTGCGGCAAGAGCCAGCACGAGGTGCGCAAGCTGATCGCGGGCCCGACGGTGTTCATCTGCGACGAATGCGTCGAACTCTGCATGGACATCATCCGCGAGGAAACCAAGAGCGCGGGCCTGAAATCGGCCGATGGCGTGCCCACGCCGCGCGACATCTGCAAGGTGCTGGACGAATATGTGATCGGCCAGATCCATGCCAAGCGCGTGCTGTCGGTGGCGGTGCACAACCACTACAAGCGGCTGCACCATTCGTCCAAGGCCGACATCGAACTGTCCAAGTCGAACATCCTGCTGATCGGCCCCACCGGCTGCGGCAAGACGCTGCTGGCCCAGACGCTGGCGCGCATCCTGGACGTGCCCTTCACCATGGCGGACGCCACCACGCTGACCGAGGCGGGCTATGTCGGCGAGGATGTCGAAAACATCATCCTCAAGCTGCTGCAGGCCAGCGAATACAATGTCGAACGCGCGCAGCGCGGCATCGTCTACATCGACGAGGTCGACAAGATCACGCGCAAGTCCGACAATCCCAGCATCACCCGCGATGTGTCGGGTGAGGGCGTGCAGCAGGCCCTGCTGAAGATCATGGAAGGCACGGTCGCCAGCGTCCCCCCCCAGGGCGGGCGCAAGCATCCCCAGCAGGAATTCCTGCAGGTGGACACGACGAACATCCTGTTCATCTGCGGCGGCGCCTTTGCCGGGCTGGAGAAGATCATCGCCCAGCGCAACAAGGGCAGCGCCATGGGCTTTGGTGCCGAGGTCAAGGACCCCGATGCGCGCGGCGCGGGCGAGCTGTTCAAGGAGCTGGAGTCCGAGGATCTGCTGAAATTCGGCCTGATCCCCGAGTTCGTCGGCCGTCTGCCGGTGATCGCCACGCTGACCGACCTGGATGAGGCGGCGCTGGTCCAGATCCTGACCGAACCCAAGAACGCGCTTGTGAAACAGTACCAGCGCCTGTTCGAGATCGAGGGCGTCAAGCTGACCTTCACCCCCGATGCGCTGGTGGCCATCGCGCGGCGCGCGATCAAGCGCAAGACGGGCGCCCGCGGCCTGCGGTCGATCATGGAGGACATCCTGCTGGACACGATGTTCGAACTGCCCGGCATGACCGGCGTCGAAGAGGTGGTGGTGAAGGAGGATGCGGTGAACAGCGGCGCGCGACCGATCATGGTCTATACCGAGACGGTCAAGAAAAAGGACGCCACCGCCGGCTGACCGGGCCGCGCGGCGGGGAATGCGGGGGCGGCGGCCGGGCGGGCGCCGCCCCCGATGCGTTTCAGGCGACCGGCGCCCATTGCACGGCGTCGATGGACGGGGCGGCGGTGGCCAGCATCACCAGCCGGTCAAAGCCCAGGGCGATGCCGCTGGCCGGCGGCATCAGCGCCAGCGCTTGCAGGAACGCTTCGTCCAGCGGATAGGTTTCGCCATAGACGCGGGCCTTTTCGGCCATCTCGGCCTCGAAACGACGACGCTGTTCGGCGGGGTCGGTCAGCTCGCCAAAGCCGTTGGCCAGCTCGACGCCGCAGGCATAGAGCTCGAACCGTTCGGCCAGGCGGGGGTCCCCGGGCAGGCGGCGGGCCAGCGCGGCCTCGGCCGCGGGGTAGCGGTCCAGGATCACGGGCCGGCCGTGGCCCAGATGCGGTTCCACCCGGTCGACCAGAACGCGGCTGAGCATGTCCGACCAGGTGTCGTCAGGGGCCGCGCGCAGGCCCCGCGCCGCCATCTGCGCGCGCAGCGCCGCGGCATCGGGGGTGCCGTCCGCGTCCATCGTGGCCAAGATGTCGATGCCGGCGTAGGCAGCAAAGGCCTCGGTCACGCCCAGCCGTTCGGGCGGGGCGGCCGGGTCGCAGACCGCCTCGCGCCAGCGCAGCACCGGACTGCCCGCCGCCTGCGCCACGCGCTGCAGCAGGACCGAACAGTCCTGCATCAGCACGCTGTAGTCCGCCCCCGCGCGATACCATTCCAGCATGGTGAATTCGGGCGCATGCAGCGGCCCGCGTTCGCGGTTGCGGAACACATGGCCAAAGGACGCGATCCGGGTTTCGCCCGCGGCCAGCAGCTTCTTCATCGCGAATTCGGGGCTGGTGTGCAGATACATCGGCCGGGCCTGCCCGTCATTGCCGATGGCCCGGGTGGCAAAGGCGTGCAGATGCGCCTCGTTGCCGGGGCTGACCTGCAGGGCAGGGGGGTCGACCTCGACGAAGCCCTCGTCCGCCAGCCAGCCGCGCACCGCCCGGGCCGCCCGCGACCGCGCCAGCAGCGCGGGACGGCGGCCTTCGTGGCGGGCGGGCGTCCACCAGGGGGCAGGATCGGTCATGAACGTGGCCTTTCGTCTGGCGATTCCGGGAAAGATGCGCTAGGTGCGCCGTCACACCGCGCGCGGCCTAGCGCCTTGGCCGCCGCCTCGCAAGCTGGACTCATAAGGATACAGACGTGGTCAAGGTCATCGCATCGAGCCTTCGCAAGGGCAATGTCGTGGATGTCGAGGGGCGGCTTTATGTCGTCCTGTCGGCCGTGAACTTCCATCCGGGCAAGGGCACGCCCACCACCCAGGTCGACATGCGCCGCATCTCGGACGGGGTGAAGGTCAGCGAACGCTGGCGCACCACCGAACAGGTGGAACGGGCGACCGTCGACGAACGCGAATACGACTTCCTCTATGAGGACAGCGAAGGCTTCCACTTCATGCAGCCCGAGACCTATGAACAGCTGGCCGTCAGCGCCGATGTGGTGGGCGACAGCAAGGTCTATCTGCAGGAAGGCATGCGCTGCTATCTGAAGACCTTCGAAGGCGTGGCCATTGCGATCGAAGTGCCGCAGAAGATCACCGTCGAGATCACCGAGACCGAACCCGTGGTCAAGGGGCAGACCGCCTCGTCCAGCTACAAGCCGGCGATGACCGACAGCGGCCTGCGCGTCATGGTGCCGCCGCATATCGGGCCGGGCACGCGGATCGTGATCTCGACCGAAGACAACAGCTACGTCGAACGCGCCAAGGACTGATCCCGGTCCGCCTGCGGCGGTTTGCGCCGCGGTCCATTGCGCCCCGGCCCCCTGGGTCCGGGGCGTTCTCATGTCTGTCCGGGCGCGGCGGGCTGTCCTGTGTCATCAAAATGTCATCAAACAATTACATGAGCGTCGCCAGCTGCGCTTAACCGGAGCCTGAGGGTGTAACTGGCGCCCCATCCCCAATCAGGAGTTCACCATGACCATGATGAAAGTCACCGCTTCGGCGCTGGCCCTCGTCGCCGCTTCGGCGACCGTTGCTGCGGCCCGCGACCAGATCCGTGTCGTCGGTTCGTCGACCGTGTTCCCCTACACCCAGGCCGTGGCCGAAGAATTCGCGAACCAAGGCGGCGTGGCCCCGGTCGTGGAGTCGACCGGGACTGGCGGCGGCATGCAGATCTTCTGCGGCGGCGTGGGCGTTGACCATCCCGATATCACCGGCGCGTCGCGCGCGATGAAGAAGTCGGAATACGAACTGTGCGTGAAGAACGGCGTGACCGATATCACCGAAGCGATGATCGGCTATGATGGCCTGTCGATCGCCGTGTCGCGCAGCAACAAGTCGCTGAAGGATCTGACCCTGGGCCAGGTCTACCTGGCGCTGGCCGCTCAGGTTCCGGTCGACGGCAAGTGGGCTGACAACCCCTACAAGAAGTGGTCGGACATCGACCCCAGCCTGCCCGACATCGAAATCCTGGCCTACGGCCCGCCGCCCACCTCGGGCACCCGTGACGCCTTCGTCGAACTGGCGATGCACGTCGGCTGCAAGGAGCTGCCCTTCGTCAAGGACGGCGGCTTCGACTCCAAGTGGGTCGCCGAGAACTGCTCGCGCATGCGCCAGGACGGTCCCTTCGTCGAAGCCGGCGAAAACGACAACCTGATCGTCCAGCGTCTGGAAGCCGATGCGAATGCGGTCGGCATCTTCGGCTATTCGTTCCTGTACGAGAACTCGGACGAGCTGCGCGCGGTCAAAATCGGCGGCGTCGAGCCGAATTCGGAAACGATCGCCGCGTTCGACTATCCGATCGCTCGCCCGCTGTTCTTCTACGTCAAGAACGCGCACCGCGGGGTGATCCCCGGCCTGAACGAGTTCATCGCCGAGTATGCCTCGGACAACGCCCTGGGCGACGGCGGCTACCTGCAGGAGCGTGGTCTGGTCGTGCTGGCCGATGACCTGCGCACCGACCTGCAGAACCGCCTGACCAACGCGGTCAACATGCCGGCCATCACCGAGTAATCCGCTCGGACGCGCTGCCCGGCTTCGGCCGGGCAGCCCCCTTACGCCTGCGTGCCCCGAGGTCCCGCATGACGCTTGTCGCATTTTCGATCTTGTTTGCTGCGGCCTTGGGGGGCTATATCCTAAACCGGATGGCCGCCGACCGCATCCGCAAAGGCGGCGCCCGCCTGCATTCGCTGAGCGGGTTTCACGGCATGTATTCGGCGCTGGTTGTCGGGTTGCCGGGGCTGTTCCTGCTGACGATCTGGCTCATCCTGCAGGGTCCCGTGTCGGAGAACCTGATGATGTCGGGCCTGCCCGACGGGGTGCTGGACGGGCTGGACGCGGGCAAGATCGCACTGATCAGGTCCGAGATCACCCAGATCGCCAACGGCAATGTCTTCGGAACGCCCGATCCCTGGAAGATCGAGGCCGCCGAGCGCCTGATCAGCCTGAACGCGGCGGGGGACCGGCTGATGGTGGTGTCGGTCGCGTTGCTGGTGCTGGCGGGGCTGGTCTACGCCCGCAGTCGCGTGTCGTCCGAATTCCGGGCTCGGCACGGGGTCGAGGCGATCATCCTGGGCCTGATGGTGGGCTGTTCCGGGATGGCGGTGGTCACCACCGCGGGCATCGTCTTTTCGCTGATCTATGAAAGCTGGGCCTTCTTCGAGCTGATCCCGCTGCAGGACTTCCTCTTCGGGCTGAACTGGGAACCGCAGATCGCCATCCGCGCTGACCAGGTCGCGGGTGCGGGCGCCTTCGGTGTGATCCCGGTCTTTCTGGGCACCCTGGTGATCATGACCGTGGCGCTGGTCATCGCCGTGCCGATCGGGCTGTTCGCCGCGATCTACCTGAACGAATTCGCCGCAGCGCGCACCCGCAACATCGTCAAGCCGCTGCTGGAAATCCTGTCCGGCATCCCGACGATCGTCTACGGCTTCTTCGCCATCCTGACCGTTGCGCCCTTCCTGCGCGAGATGGCCGCCGGCGCGGGGCTGACGATTTCGCCCAACACGGCGCTGGCCGGCGGCGGGGTGATGGCGATCATGCTGATCCCGTTCATCTCGTCCTTTACCGACGACGCGCTGGCGGCGGTGCCGCAGTCGCTGCGCGACGGGTCGCTGGCCCTGGGCGCCACCCGGGGCGAGACGATGCTCAAGGTTCTGTTCCCGGCCGCGATCCCCGGGATCGTGGGGGGCGTCCTGCTGGCTGTCAGCCGCGCCATCGGCGAGACGATGATCGTCGTCATGGCCGCGGGCCTGATCGCCAAGCTGACAATCAATCCGCTGGACAGCGTGACCACGGTGACGGTGCAGATCGTGACCCTGCTGATCGGCGATACCGAATTCGACAATCCCAAGACGCTTGCAGCCTTTGCTCTCGGCATGTTGCTGTTCGTCATCACCCTGGGCATCAACATCCTGGCGCTCCGCATCGTGCGGAAATACCGCGAACTCTACGACTAGGGGGCCGACATGACCGACATCTCTGCACAAGCGCCACAGTTCGACTGGAAATCGTCGGGCTTTACCGCAAGATTGCAGGCGCGTCGGCGCAGCGAGCTGTGGCTGCGTGGCCTGGGCCTGGGGGCGATCGGGCTGGCGCTGCTGATGCTGGCGATCATGCTGACCTCGATCGTCGGCAGCGCCCTGGGTGCCTTGCGCCAGACACATGTGACGATCTCGGTGCCGATCCCGGCCGATCAGGTGGACCCGGCCGATCCGTTCTCGGCCAACTGGCGCCGCATCATGCAGAACTACGTCGCCTCGCTCTATCCCGAGGCCTCGGCCGCAGAGCTGCGCGAACTGGGTGGCATCCTGTCGAAGGGGGCGCAGTTCATGGTCCGCGAGGCTGTGGTCGAGGATCCGTCGCTGATCGGGCAGACCCTGACGATCAGCGTTCCGGTTTCGGACCCCTTCGACCAGCTGGCCAAGGGCTTTATCAAACGTGAGACCCCCGAGAACGAACGCCGCGTGAACGACGCCCAGATCGCGGCCTTTGACGTGCTGGACAAGGCCGGGCTGATTTCGCAGCCGATCAACTGGGGACTCCTTACGAACGGCGATTCGAGGTTTCCGGAACTGGCGGGTCTGCGCGGGGCGGCGGTCGGCACGTTCTACCTGCTGCTTACCTGCTTTGTGCTGTCTTTCCCGGTGGGCATCGCCGCGGCGATCTATCTGGAGGAATTCGCCCCCAAGAACCGGCTGTCGGATTTCATCGAGGTGAACATCAACAATCTGGCGGCCGTGCCCTCGGTGGTGTTCGGTCTTCTGGCGCTGGCGGTGTTCCTGAACTGGTTCGGTCTGCCGCGCGGGGCGCCCATCGTCGGCGGTCTGACACTGGCCTTGATGAGCCTTCCCACCATCATCATCGCCACCCGCGCCGCGCTGAAGGCCGTGCCCCCCTCGATCCGCGAGGCGGCTCTGGGGATCGGGGCCTCGCACCAGCAGGTGATATTCCATCATGTGCTCCCGCTGGCCATGCCGGGCATCCTGACCGGCACCATCCTGGCGATGGCCCAGGCGATCGGCGAAACCGCGCCGCTGCTTCTGATCGGGATGAACGCGTTCATCACCTCGATCCCGACTTCGCCACTGGAGAGCGCGACGACACTTCCGACGCAGATCTTCATCTGGGCCGACAGCCCCGAACGCGGCTTCGTCAGCCGGACATCGGCAGGGATCGTGGTCCTGCTGGTCGCGCTCGTGGCAATGAACGGTCTTGCGATCTACCTGCGCCGCAAGTTCGAGCGCCGCTGGTAACCCCGAGGACAGACACATCATGGAAGACCTACGCCTCATGGAACGCGTTGCGGATACGACCAGGACCAAGATCACTGCCCGTGGGGTCCAGGTATATTACGGGGAAAAGCATGCGCTGAAGGATGTCGATGTCGACATCCTGGACAAGACAGTGACCGCCTTCATCGGGCCGTCGGGCTGCGGCAAGTCGACCTTCCTGCGTTGCCTGAACCGGATGAACGACACGGTCGCCTCGGCGAGGGTGTCGGGCACCATCCTGCTGGATGGCGAGGACATCTACGACCGCGGTGTCGATCCGGTGCAGCTGCGCGCCCGGGTGGGGATGGTGTTCCAGAAGCCGAACCCATTCCCAAAGTCGATCTATGAAAACGTGGCCTATGGCCCGCGCATCCACGGCCTGACGCGCAGCAAGGCGGAGCTCGACGCGATCGTGGAGGCCAGCCTGCGCAAGGCCGCGCTGTGGAACGAGGTCAAGGACCGCCTGGCCGATACCGGCACCGGCCTGTCGGGCGGCCAGCAGCAGCGCCTGTGCATCGCGCGCGCGGTTGCCACGCACCCCGAGGTGCTGCTGATGGACGAACCCTGTTCGGCGCTGGACCCGATCGCCACCGCCCAGGTCGAGGAACTGATCGACGAGCTGCGGGCGCATTTCTCGGTCGTCATCGTCACCCATTCGATGCAGCAGGCGGCGCGCGTCAGCCAGCGCACGGCCTTCTTTCACCTGGGCAACCTGGTGGAATATGGCGAGACCGGGCAGGTCTTCACCAACCCCAAGGATCCCCGCACCGAAAGCTACATCACCGGCCGGATCGGCTGAGCGAGGGGACCCGACGATGCAAACCGATCCGCATATCCTGCAGGCCTTCGACCGCGACCTCGAGGCGATCCAGGCGATGATCATGAAGATGGGCGGCCTGGTCGAGGCCGCCATCCTCGACGCCGCCCAGGCGCTGGAAACCCGGGACGAGGAACTGGCCGAACGCGTGCGCCTGGCCGACAAGGCGATCGACGCGCTCGAGGAGCAGATCAACACCGAGGCCGCGCGCCTGCTGGCGCTGCGCAGCCCCACGGCCAGCGACCTGCGCACCGTGTTGACGGTGATGAAGATCGCGGCCAGCCTGGAACGCTGCGGCGACTATGCCAAGAACCTGGCCAAGCGGGCGACCGTGCTGGCGCAGATGGAACCGATCGGCGATACCTCGGGCTCGATCCGGCGGATGGCCAAGACGGTGGAACTGCTGCTGCAGGACGCGCTGGACGCCTATATCAAACGCGATGTCGAACTGGCCCAGGACGTGCGCGCCCGCGACCGCGAGGTCGACCAGCTCTACAACAGCCTGTTCCGCGTCTTCCTGACCCACATGATGGAAGACCCGCGCAACATCACCGCCTGCATGCATCTGCACTTCATCGCCAAGAACATCGAACGCATGGGCGACCATGCCACCGGCGTGGCCGAGCAGGTGATCTATCTGGTGACCGGCGTGCTGCCCGAGGACCCGCGCCCCAAGGCGGACCTGACCGCCTTTGCGCGCATGGATGAGGCGAACGACTGATGCCCGCAGCCGATCATCCCATCGTGCTGGTGGTCGAGGACGAACCCGCGCAACGCGAGGTGCTGTCCTACAACCTCGAGGCCGAAGGCTTTCGCGTGGCGCGCGCCGAGAACGGCGAAGAGGCGCTGATGATGGTCGACGAAGTGTCGCCCGACATCATCGTGCTGGACTGGATGCTGCCCAATGTCTCGGGCATCGAGGTCTGCCGCCGGCTGAAGTCGCGCCCCGATACCCGGGGCGTGCCGATCATCATGCTGTCGGCCCGGTCGGAAGAGGTCGACCGGGTGAGGGGCCTGGAAACCGGTGCCGACGACTATGTGATCAAGCCCTATTCGCTGGTCGAGCTGATGGCCCGGGTGCGCGCGCAGCTGCGCCGCACGCGGCCCTCGACCGTGGGCGTGGTGCTGGAATTCGCCGACATCCGGCTGGACCCCGAAAGCCACAAGGTCTTTCGCGGCGAAAAGCTGCTGAAGCTGGGGCCGACCGAATTCCGGCTGCTGTCGACCTTCATGGAAAAGCCCGGCCGGGTGTGGAGCCGCGAGCAGCTGCTGGATCGTGTCTGGGGCCGCGACATCTATGTCGATACGCGTACGGTGGATGTGCACATCGGTCGGCTGCGCAAGGCGCTGTCCCAGCACGGCGGCGACGATCCGCTGCGCACGGTGCGCGGGGCGGGATACGCGCTCGGCTGATCAGGCCCATCCGATTTTCGGATAAGCCGTATTATGTAAATCGGATTGATCCCCGGATCCGCCGCACGCCCAAGAATTTTCTCGAAAATTCTTGGGCCTGGCGCGTCAGGCCGGATGCGGCAGATACTGCGCGCCCACGGCGGCAATGGCCGCGCGTACGCGCTCGGTGGCGGGTGTCAGCGGCTTGTCCTCG
Source organism: Rhodobacterales bacterium (assembly GCA_014763725.1). GTDB lineage: Bacteria > Pseudomonadota > Alphaproteobacteria > Rhodobacterales > Rhodobacteraceae > JACXUX01. Next base: position 19,082 of record JACXUX010000004.1, on the reverse strand, counting down.
GGCCGGACGACGAACCACTGCCGCACCAGCGGCAGGCCCGGACCCTTCAGCATCACCAGCCGGCCGAATTCAAGTTCGTCCTGCACGGTGTGCAACGACAGGAAGCCCACCCCCAGACCCGCGATGGCGGCCTGCTTGATGGTCTCGTTCGTGCCCATCTCGACCAGGTCGACCGACTGGCCTTCGCCGATCCGGTCGATGTAGCGCGTCATCAGCGTGCGCGTGCCTGACCCGATCTCACGCGCAAGGAAGGTTTCGCGCAGCAGATCGGCGGCCTCGACCCGGTCGCGGCCGGCCAGCGCATGATCGGGCGCGGCCACGATGCCATGCGGATGCGGGCCCAGAACCTCGGCCAGCACGGCGGGCGCGCGCGGCGGCCGGCCCATGATCGCCAGGTCGACGACATGGCCTGCGAGTTCCGCGATGATCTGTTCGCGGTTGCCCACGCGCAGCACGATCTCGATTTCCGGCAGGTCGTCCTTCAGCCGCTTGACCAGCCGCGGCGCGAAATACTTGGCGGTGGACACCACGCCCAGCCGCACGCGGCCGGCCTGTCCGCGGGCCAGCGCCTGCACCTGGTCGACGCACTGCGACAGAATGACCTCGACCCGTTCGGCGGCGACCAGCATGGCTTCGCCCGCCTCGGTCAGGCGCGAGCCTGCGGAATCGCTGCTGCGTTGCAGCATGCGGGTCTGAAGAACGGCCTCCAACCCCTTGATCTGGGTGTGGATTGCGGGTGCGGTCAGGCTCAGCTGTTCAGCCGCAGCCGTCAGGGTTCCGGTGCGGGCGACCGCGGCCAGGGCACGCAGCTGCTTGATGGTCAGGGCATCGGCAGGGTTCATTAATATTTCTGAAAAGATCGGACACTTCTTTTAAATATACTAAATCCTGCATCCGATCAATAGTTGGTCATAGAATCGCTAGCACATGGGAGGAGACATGATGCCGGCTCGGGACGACCCCTTCGGCACCGATCTGGTGCCGGAACGACTGCGCGATGTCATGACGGCCCTGGCCGATGTGGGAGCGCAACTGGCGCGGCTGATCGCCCGCGGCGGCATCGACACCGACCTTGCGGGGTCGGTGGGCACCAACAGCGGCGGCGACGGGCAGAAGGCGCTGGATGTCATCGCCGACGAAGCCTTCATGACCGCGCTGCGCCACACCCAGGTGCGCCATTACGCCAGCGAGGAACAGGACGATGTCATCGCGCTGAACCCCCAGGGCACGCTGGCGCTGGCCATCGACCCGCTGGACGGATCGTCGAACATCGACGTCAACGTGTCGATCGGCACCATCTTCTCGATCTTTGATGCGGCGGCGGACGGCAAGGCCAGCTTCCTGCGGCCCACCAGCGAACAGATCGCGGGCGGCTACATCATCTATGGCCCGCAGTGCTGCCTGGTCGTGACCTTTGGCGCGGGCACCCACATGTGGGTGCTGGACCCTGACACGGGTGCCTTCGTCCTGGTGCGGCAGAACATGCATGTGCCCGAGGAGTCGACCGAATTCTCGATCAACGCCTCGAACTACCGGCACTGGCCGCGCCCCATCCGCGCCTATATCGACGATTGCGTGTCCGGCGCCGAGGGGCCGCGCGGCCGCAACTTCAACATGCGCTGGGTGGCAAGCCTTGTGGCCGAAACCCACCGCATCCTGACCCGCGGCGGGATTTTCCTCTACCCGTCCGACGACCGCAAGGGCTACGAACGCGGCCGGCTGCGCATGGTCTATGAATGCGCGCCCATCGCCTTCGTGATGGTCCAGGCGGGCGGCGGCGCCACCGACGGCTGTGACGCGATCCTGGGCCAGCAGCCCGACCGGCTGCACGCCCGCACCCCCTTCGTCTTCGGTTCGCTGCCCAAGGTGGCGCGCGTGGCCGCCTATCACGACCTGCCGCCCGAGGAATCCGCCCTCTTCGGCAAGCGCGGCCTGTTCCGGAGCTGAGATCATGAGCAAGAAGCACCCCATCATTTCCGTCACCGGCAGCTCGGGCGCGGGCACCACCACGGTCAAGAACACCTTTGACCAGATCTTCCGCCGCGAGGGCTTCAAGTCCGTGTCCATCGAGGGCGACGCCTTCCACCGCTATGACCGCGCCTCGATGAAGCAGGAGCTGGAAAAGCGCTATGCCGCGGGCGACGCGACCTTCTCGCACTTTTCCTATGACGCCAACGAACTGGGCGAGCTGGAGCGGGTCTTCCGCGAATATGGCGAAACCGGCCGCGGCCGCACCCGCCACTATGTGCATGACGAGGGCGAGGCGAAGAAATACGGCGTCCCGCCCGGCCATTTCACCGACTGGGCCGCGTTCGAGGACGGCTCGGACCTGCTGTTCTACGAAGGCCTGCACGGCTGCGTGGTGAATGACGAGGTGAATCTGGCGAAATATGCCGATCTGAAGATCGGCGTGGTCCCGGTCATCAACCTGGAATGGATCCAGAAGATCCACCGCGACCGGGCGCAGCGCGGCTATACGACCGAGGCGGTGACAGACGTGATCCTGCGCCGCATGCATGCCTATGTGCACTGCATCTGCCCGCAGTTCACCGAAACCGACATCAACTTTCAGCGGGTGCCGGTGGTCGACACCTCGAACCCCTTCGTGGCGCGCTGGATCCCCACCGCCGACGAAAGCCTGGTCGTCATCCGGTTCAAGAACCCGCGGGGGATCGACTTCCCCTATCTGACCTCGATGATCCACGGCAGCTGGATGAGCCGGGCGAATTCCATCGTGATCCCCGGCAACAAGATGGATCTGGCGATGCAGCTGATCCTGACCCCGCTGATCGAGCGCCTGGTGCGCGACAGCAAGCGCGCCTGACGGAGGCCCCGATGACCACCCAGATCACCCCCGCCGACGAACGGCTGATGGCCAATGCCATCCGCGCCCTGGCGATGGATGCGGTGCAGGCCGCGAATTCCGGCCATCCGGGCATGCCGATGGGCATGGCCGATGTGGCCACCGTGCTGTTCAACCGCTTCATCCGGCTGGACCCGGCCGACCCCGCCTGGCCCGACCGCGACCGCTTCGTGCTGTCGGCAGGGCATGGCTCGATGCTGCTTTACGCCATCCACCACCTGCTGGGCTATGACGACATGGGCATGGACCAGCTGCGCGCCTTCCGCCAGCTGGGCAGCCGCACCGCGGGCCACCCCGAATACGGCCATGCCAAGGGGATCGAGGTGACGACCGGCCCGCTGGGCCAGGGCATCGCCACCGCCGTGGGCATGGCGATCGCCGAGCGGCTGCAGGCCGCCCGCACTCCCGACCTGTGCGACCACTACACCTATGTCATCGCCGGCGACGGCTGCCTGATGGAGGGGATCAGCCACGAGGCGATCGACCTGGCCGGCCACCTGCGGCTGGGCAAGCTGATCGTGCTGTGGGACGACAACCGCATCACCATCGACGGCGACACCGACCTGTCGACCAGCATGGACCAGAAGGCCCGGTTTGCCGCCGCCGGCTGGCATGTGCTGGCCTGTGACGGGCACAACGCGACCGAGGTGGCCGATGCCCTGACTGATGCCCGCCGCGACCCTCGCCCCAGCCTGATCGCCTGCCGCACCATCATCGGCTTTGGCGCACCGAACAAGCAGGGCGGCCATGACGTGCACGGCGCCCCTCTGGGCGCGGCCGAGATCGAGGCCGCGCGCGCCCATCTGGGCTGGACCCACGCGCCCTTTGAGGTGCCCGAAGGCGTCTATGCCGCCTGGGCCGCCGTGGCCGCCCGCGGCGCCCGCGCCCGGGCCGACTGGCAGGCGCGGCTTGCGGCCCACCCCGACCGCGCCGCCTATCTGGCCGCCCAGGCCGGCGAGACGACCGCCCTGCCCGCCGCCATCGCCGCCTACAAGGCCCAGCTGTCGGCCGACCGGCCCAAGGTCGCCACCCGCAAGGCCAGCGAAATGGCGCTGGGGGTGGTGAATGCCACCCTGCCCTTCACCGTCGGCGGCTCGGCCGACCTGACGGGGTCGAACCTGACCCGGTCCAAGGGGATGAAATCGGTGCAGGCCGATGATTTCACAGGAAATTACCTGCACTACGGCATCCGCGAACACGGCATGGCCGCGGCCATGAACGGGCTGGCGCTGCACGGCGGGTTCCGCGCCTATGGCGGCACCTTCCTTGCCTTTGCCGATTATGCCCGCGGGGCGATCCGGCTGTCGGCGCTGATGGGGGTGCCCGTCACCTATGTGATGACGCATGACAGCATCGGCCTGGGCGAGGACGGGCCCACCCACCAGCCGGTGGAACATCTGGCCAGCCTGCGCGCCATCCCGAACATGAACGTCATCCGCCCGGCCGATGCGGTCGAAACGGCCGAGGCCTGGGAAATCGCCATGACGGCCACCTGCACGCCCACGCTGCTGGTGCTGAGCCGCCAGAACCTGCCCACGGTCCGCACCGAACATGACGCGAAGAACCGCGTGGCCGAGGGCGCCTATGTCCTGCGGGACGTGGCCGACCGCCAGGTCACGCTGATCGCCACCGGGTCCGAGGTGGAAATCGCGCTCGCCGCGGCCGACCTGCTGGCGGCCCAGGGCATCCGCGCGGCGGTGGTCTCGGCCCCGTGCTTCGAACTCTTTGCCGCCCGGCCCGAGGCCGAGCGCACCGCCGTCCTGGGCACGGCGCCCAGGGTCGCGGTCGAGGCGGCGATCCGCCAGGGCTGGGACCTGTTCCTGGACCGCGCCGACGGCTTTGTGGGGATGACGGGGTTCGGGGCCTCGGCCCCTGCCCCGGCGCTCTACCAGCACTTCGGCATCACTGCCCAAGCCGTTGCCGAAAAGGCGAAAACGCTGATCTGACGAGGGAACGATGACTGTCAAGGTTGCCATCAACGGCTTCGGCCGTATCGGTCGAAACGTGCTTCGCGCCATCGTGGAATCGGGGCGCACCGATATCGAGGTGGTCGCGATCAACGACCTGGGTCCGGTGGAAACCAACGCCCATCTGATGCGGTTCGACAGCGTGCATGGCCGCTTTCCGGGCATGGTGACGGTGTCGGGCAGCACCATCGACGTGGGCCGCGGCCCGATCGAGGTGACGGCGATCCGCAATCCGGCCGATCTGCCCTGGCAGGGTGTGGACGTGGCGCTGGAATGCACCGGCATCTTCACCACCCGCGACAAGGCCGCGGCGCATCTGGACAACGGGTCCCGGCGCGTCCTGGTGTCGGCCCCCTGCGACAATGCCGACAAGACCATCGTTTATGGCGTGAACCACACGATGCTGACCGCGGCCGACGTGGTGGTGTCGAACGCCAGCTGCACCACGAACTGCCTGTCGCCGGTGGCCAAGGTGCTGAACGACGCGATCGGCATCACCAAGGGCTTCATGACCACGATCCACAGCTATACCGGCGACCAGCCCACGCTGGATACGATGCACAAGGATCTGTATCGCGCGCGCGCGGCCAGCCTCAGCATGATCCCTACCTCGACCGGGGCGGCCAAGGCGGTGGGCCTGGTGCTGCCGGAACTGAAGGGGCGGCTGGACGGCGTGGCGATCCGCGTGCCCACGCCCAATGTCAGCGTCGTCGACCTGGTGTTCGAGGCTGCCCGCGACACCACCGTGGCCGAGGTGAATGCGGCCGTGAAGGCCGCCGTCGACGGGCCGCTGAAGGGCATCCTTGACTATACGGAAATGGCGAACGTTTCCAGCGACTTCAACCACGATCCTCATTCCTCCGTGTTCCACATGGACCAGACCAAGGTGATGGAGGGCCGGATGGTCCGCATCCTGTCCTGGTATGACAACGAATGGGGCTTTTCCAACCGCATGGCGGATACCGCCGTGGCGATCGGCAAACTGCTTTAACGGAGGCCGCGATGGCACTGATTACCCTGCGACAACTGCTCGATCACGCGGCCGAGAACGGCTACGGCGTGCCGGCCTTCAACATCAACAACATGGAACAGGGCCTGGCGATCATGGAGGCCGCCAAGGCCACCGATGCGCCGGTCATCATCCAGGCCAGCCGCGGCGCGCGGTCCTATGCCAATGACATCATGCTGGCCAAGATGATCCAGGCGCTGGTCGAGATCTATCCCGACATCCCGCTGTGCATGCACCAGGACCACGGCAACAACGAAGCCACCTGCATGACCGCGATCCGGCACGGCTTTTCCAGCGTGATGATGGACGGCAGCCTGAAGGCCGACGCCAAGACGCCCGCCGATTACGACTACAACGTGCAGATCACCGAACGGGTGGCGCGGATGGCCCACTGGGTCGGCGCCAGTGTCGAGGGCGAGCTGGGCGTGCTGGGCAGCCTGGAGACCGGCCAATCCGAGGCCGAGGACGGCCATGGCGCCGAGGGCAAGCTGGATCATTCCATGCTGCTGACCGACCCCGACCAGGCGGTGGATTTCGTCACCCGCACCAAGGTCGACGCGCTGGCCATCGCCTGCGGCACCAGCCACGGCGCCTACAAGTTCAGCCGCAAGCCCACCGGCGACATCCTGGCGATGCATGTGATCGAGGCGATCCACCACAAGCTGCCGAACACCCATCTGGTGATGCACGGGTCGTCCAGCGTGCCGCAGGAACTGCAGGACATCATCAACGAATTCGGCGGCGAGATGCCCCAGACCTTTGGCGTGCCGGTCGAGGAAATCGTCCGCGGCATCCGCCACGGCGTGCGCAAGGTGAACATCGACACCGACTGCCGCATGGCGATGACGGGCCAGTTCCGCAGGATCGCTGCGCAGAACCCGCGGGAATTCGACCCGCGCAAGTTCCTGAAACCCGCGATGGACGCCATGCGCGACCTGTGCCGTGCGCGGTTCGAAGCCTTCGGCACCGCCGGCCATGCCAGCAAGATCAAGGTCATCCCGATGGATGACATGGCGAAACGCTACGCGGCGGGCAAGCTTGACCCCGCCGTCGCCACCACCAAAGCCGCGTGAAAGGGAGAGAGCCAATGGCTGACGGAACCAAATCCGAGATCAAGGACAAGAAGGAACGCTATCGTTCCGGCGTCCTGAAATATGCCCAGATGGGCTATTGGGATGGCGACTACGAACCCAAGGACACCGATGTCCTGGCGCTGTTCCGCATCACGCCGCAGGATGGCGTCGACCCGATCGAGGCCGCGGCCGCGGTCGCCGGCGAAAGCTCGACCGCGACCTGGACCGTCGTCTGGACCGACCGCCTGACCGCCTGCGACCAGTATCGCGCCAAGGCCTACAAGGTCGAACCGGTCCCGGGCCGGCCGGGCGAATACTTCTGCTATGTCGCCTATGACCTGATCCTGTTCGAGGAAGGCTCGATCGCCAACCTGACCGCCTCGATCATCGGCAACGTCTTCAGCTTCAAGCCGATCAAGGCCGCGCGTCTGGAAGACATGCGTCTGCCGGTGGCCTATGTGAAGACCTTCCGCGGCCCGCCGACCGGCCTGGTGGTCGAACGCGAACGCCTGGACAAGTTCGGCCGCCCCCTGCTGGGCGCCACGACCAAGCCCAAGCTGGGCCTGTCGGGCAAGAGCTATGGCCGCGTGGTCTATGAGGGGCTGAAGGGCGGCCTCGACTTCATGAAGGATGACGAGAACATCAACTCGCAACCCTTCATGCACTGGCGCGACCGGTTCCTCTATGTGATGGAGGCGGTGAACAAGGCCAGCGCCGAGACCGGCGAGATCAAGGGCAGCTACCTGAACGTCACCGCCGGCACGATGGAGGAGATGTATCGCCGCGCCGAGTTCGCGAAAAGCCTGGGGTCGGTGATCATCATGATCGACCTGGTCATCGGCTACACCGCGATCCAGTCGATGGCCGAATGGTGCCGGGCGAACGACATGATCCTGCACCTGCACCGCGCAGGCCACGGCACCTATACCCGGCAGAAGAACCACGGCGTGTCCTTCCGCGTCATCGCGAAATGGATGCGTCTGGCCGGGGTGGACCACATCCACGCGGGCACCGCGGTGGGCAAGCTGGAAGGCGACCCGCTGACCGTGCAGGGCTACTACAATGTCTGCCGCGAGCTGCACAACCCGGTCGACCTGCCGCGCGGGATCTACTTCGAACAGGACTGGGCCGACATCAAGAAGGTGATGCCCGTGGCCTCGGGCGGGATCCATGCCGGCCAGATGCACCAGCTGCTGGACCTGTTCGGCGACGACGTGGTGCTGCAGTTCGGCGGCGGCACCATCGGCCACCCGATGGGCATCCAGGCCGGGGCGACGGCGAACCGCGTCGCGCTCGAGGCGATGGTGCTGGCCCGCAACGAGGGCCGCAACATCGCCGTCGAGGGCCCGGAAATCCTGCGCGCCGCCGCCAAGTGGTGCAAGCCGCTCGAGGCCGCGCTGGACGTGTGGGGCGACATCTCGTTCAACTACACCTCGACCGACACGTCGGACTATGTGCCGACCCCCTCGGCCAGCATGTAAGCGCCCTGCCCCCCGGCCCGGCCGGGGGGCGCCACCCCACCAGACAAGGGAGAAAGACCCATGCGCATCACCCAGGGCTGCTTTTCGTTCCTGCCCGACCTGACCGACGAACAGATCACCGCCCAGGTGGAATACTGCCTGTCCAGGAACTGGGCCATCGGCATCGAATACACCGACGATCCGCATCCGCGGAACACCTACTGGGAAATGTGGGGCAACCCCATGTTCGACCTGCAGGATGCCGCCGGCGTGATGATGGAACTGGCGGCCTGCCGCAAGGCCTTCCCCGACAGCTACATCCGCTTCAACGCCTTTGACAGCACCCGCGGGTTCGAGACGGTGACGATGTCCTTCATCGTCAACCGCCCCAAGGTGGAACCGCGCCTCCGCATGGTCCGGCAAGAGGTCGACGGCCGGTCCCAGCGCTACAGCTTCGAAACGATCCGCTAGGGTCGCCTTGGCAGAGGCATCCCGGCAACGGGATGCCTTCACCAAGACGACAGGCATCTTTGGGAGGAGAAGATGGACGGCGATACCCCTGCCCCCGCCCCCGCGACGGTGGACCTGCGCGCCGAGTTCGAAAGCTCGGGCGTCCGCGACCTGCTTGAAGAGCTGGACCGAGAGCTGATCGGCCTCTACCCCGTCAAGGAACGCATCCGCGAAACGGCGGCGCTGCTGCTGGTGGAACGCGCGCGCAAGTCGCTGGGACTCAGCCATGACACGCCCACGTTGCACATGTCGTTCACCGGCAATCCCGGCACCGGCAAGACCACGGTCGCGCTGAAGATGGCGGGGATCCTGAAGCGGCTGGGCTATGTGCGCAAGGGCCACCTGGTCAGCGTGACACGCGACGACCTGGTCGGCCAGTATATCGGCCATACCGCCCCCAAGACCAAGGAAGTGCTGAAGAAGGCGATGGGCGGCGTGCTGTTCATCGACGAGGCCTACTACCTCTATCGCCCCGACAACGAACGCGACTACGGCCAGGAAGCGATCGAGATCCTGCTGCAGGTGATGGAAAACAACCGCGACGATCTGGTGGTGATCCTGGCGGGCTATGCCGACCGGATGGACAATTTCTTCAACTCGAACCCTGGGTTCCGGTCGCGGATCGCGCATCACATCGAATTCCCCGACTACACGGACGAGGAACTGCTGCGCATCGTGAAATACATGATGGCGGACCAGAACTATACGATGACGCCCCAGGCCGAGGCCGCCTTCGGCGAATACATCCGCCTGCGCCGCGCCCAGCCGCATTTCGCCAATGCCCGGTCGATCCGCAACGCCTTTGACCGCTCGCGCCTGCGCCAGGCCAACCGGCTGTTCACCGAGGCCGTGGGCGCGCTGGACGCCGCGGCCCTCTCCACGATAGAGGAGGCCGACATCCGCGCCAGCCGCGTCTTCAGGGGCGGGCTCGACAGCGAACGCATCCGCAAGGAGACCGCCGATGACCTTTGACCGCCGCATCAAGATCGCGCCCTCGATCCTGTCCGCCGATTTCGCCAATTTCGGCCAGGAATGCCGCGCGATCGAGGCGCAGGGCGCCGACTGGGTGCATGTCGACGTGATGGACGGCCATTTCGTGCCCAACATCACCTTTGGCCCCGCCACCTGCGCGGCGATCCGGCCCCATATCAAGGGGGTGATGGACGTTCACCTGATGATCGCGCCGGTCGACCCCTATATCGAGGCCTTCGCCAGGGCGGGTGCCGACGTGATCTCGGCCCATCTTGAGGCCGGACCGCATATCCACCGCACGCTGCAGGCGATCCGTGGCGCGGGGGCCAAGGCGGGGCTGGCGATCAACCCCGGCACCGATGTGGGCGCGGTCGAGCACCTGCTGGACATGGTCGACCTGATCTGCGTGATGACGGTGAACCCGGGCTTTGGCGGGCAGAAGTTCATCCCGTCCCAGGTCGACAAGGTGCGCCGCCTGCGCGCGATGATCGGCGACCGCCCCATCCATATCGAGATCGACGGCGGCGTGACGCCCGAAACCGCGCCGCTGGTGGCCGCGGCGGGGGCCGATGTGCTGGTGGCGGGCTCGGCCGTGTTCAAGGGCGGATCGGTCGACAACCCCGCGCCCTATGGCGCCAACATCCGCGCGATCCGCGCCGCGGCCCAGGCTGCGCAGGCCTGATCCCGCCCGGGGCGGCCCATCGCCGGAACAACCGGCCGGCGGGCCTTGTGCCGCGCCGCCCGACGGGACATATTCGCATAAGGGAATACCTTATGGGAGGGCAGCATGAAACTTACACGACGCAGCCTGTTGCGGGCAGGTTCGGCCGCGCTGGCGGCCGGGGCCTTGGCCCCTGCCCTGCCCCGCCGGCTCTGGGCGGGCTCGACGCTGACCCTGGGCCAGATGCAGGTCCAGACGCTGTCCGACGGCATGCTGGTGCTGCCCGGCGACTTCATCCTTGGCGGCATGCCGCAAGAGGAAATGCGCGCGGTGATGGCGAAACACGGCCTGTCGCCCGACCGGCTAGAGGCCCCCGTGAACGTCACGCTGATGCGCGACGGCACGAATACGGTGCTGTTCGACGTGGGCTCGGGCCCCGACTTCATGCCCACCGCGGGCAAGCTGATGGAGGCTTTCGAGGCCGCCGGCGTCACCCCCGATGAGGTGACGCATGTCCTGTTCACCCATGCCCACCCCGACCATCTGTGGGGCCTCTTGGACGACTTCGACGAACCGCTGTTCCCGAACGCGGAATTCGTCATGGGCCAGACCGAATTCGACTACTGGATGAACCCCGAGACGGTGAACACCATCGGCCAGGCGCGCACGACCTTTGCCATCGGGGCGAAACGCCGGCTGGAGGTGATCGCCGAACAGATCCGCCTGGTCGCCGACGGGGATGAGGTTCTGCCCGGCGTGGCCGCGGTGCTGACGGCGGGCCATACGCCGGGCCATCTGGCCTGGGAGCTGCGGTCGGGCAGCGCTGCCGCCATGGTGCTGGGCGACTGCATCGGCAACCCGCATGTGGGCTTTGAACGGCCCGACTGGGCCTCGGGGTCGGATCAGGATCCGGCGATGGCCGCGCAGACGCGCCTGCGGCTGCTGGACCGGCTGGCCGGCGAACAGATGCCGATCGTGGGCTATCACCTGCCCCAGGGCGGCGTGGGCCGGGCCGAACGGGCCGACGGCACCTATCGTTTCGTGGCCGAGGTGTAGCCATGCGCGCGATCCTGACCCCCGCCGCCTGTCTGGCCGCCTGCCTTGCCGCCCCCGCCGCCCGGGCGTGGGAGGACATCCCCGACGCCTATCCGCAATCGGTGCTCTATGCCAAACCGGTCGAGGTGATCCCCGGCGTCTTTTCCTCGATCGGGGCCACGGCGCCGCCGACCTATGAAAACGCGGGCCACAACAACAACCTGTCCTTCATCGTCACGGGCGACGGCGTCGTGGTGGTGAACTCGGGGGCCAGCTACCTGCTGGCAAAGGCCCTGCATGACGAGATCAAGGCCCTGACCGACCAGCCCGTCCGTCTGGTGATCAACGAAAACGGCCAGGGCCATGCGATGCTGGGCAACAACTACTGGATCGAACAGGGCGTGCCGATCCTCGCGCATGTCGAGGCGGCCGAGGAATTCGCCGACACGATGGGCCAGGCGCTGCAGGCGCTGCAGCGCTATGCCCGGGAAAACGCCGAAGGCACCGTGCCGATGCTGCCCACCGAAACCTTCGAGGACCGCAAGGTCATCGAGATGGGCGAGTTCACCATCGAGGTGCTGCATCTGGGCCCCGCCCACAGCCCCGGCGATACCCAGGTCTGGCTGCCGGAACAAAGCCTCATGATCGCGGGCGACATCGCCTTTCACGAACGGATGCCGCCGATCTTTGAAGGCACCTGCACCAGCTGCTGGATCGAGACCTGGGAGACGAAGCTCGTCCCCCTGAACCCGACCTATGTGATCCCGGGCCACGGCCATCCCACCAACCTGGCCCAGGTCACGCGCTATACCCACGACTATCTGGTGCATCTGCGCGACCAGATCGGCAAGCATATCGCGGCGGGTGGCGATCTGGCCGGCGCCTACTATGTCGATCAGGAAGCCTACCGTCACCTCGACACGTTCGAGGAGCTGGCGACCAAGAACGCCGGCGTCGTCTTTGCCGAAATGGAGTTCGAATAGGAGGTTCGATGCCCGTCTCTGCCCCTGTCTGCGATTTCGGCTGGCGCCCGCCGGATTTCCGGCTGCCGACGACCGACGGCCGCGCCCTGGGCCTGGCCGATGTGGCAGGCCCCAGGGGCACGCTGGTGATGTTCATCTGCAACCACTGCCCCTATGTGCAGTCGGTGCTGGACCGCATCATCCGCGACGCGCGCGACCTGATCGCGGCGGGGGTCGGGGTGGCGGCGATCTCGTCCAACGATGTGGACGCCTACCCGCAGGACAGCTTTGCCGAGATGGCGCGGCTGGCCGCGGCGCGGGACTTCCCCTTCCCCTATCTGTGGGACGAAAGCCAGGACGTGGCCCGCGCCTGGGGGGCGGCCTGCACGCCGGACTTCTTCGGCCTGAACGCGGCGGGGGACTTGCAGTATCGCGGGCGGCTCGATGCCTCGGGCCGGCAGGCGGTGCCGGATGCGCCGCGCGACCTCTATCAGGCGATGCTGCAGATCGCCGAAACCGGCCGCGGGCCGGACCACCAGATCCCCTCGATGGGATGTTCGATCAAATGGAAGGCGGTCTGAGATGCGCGCAGTGATCTTCGACCTGGACGGCACGCTGATCGACAGCGCCCCCGACATCCACGCCGGCGTCAACCGCATGCTGCAGGAGGTGGGCGCCGACACGCTGGACTATCCCACGGTCAAGGGCTTCATCGGCAACGGGGTGCCCAAGCTGATCGAACGGGTGATGGCCGCGCGCGACCTGCCGCAGACCCATGCCGATCTGGTGGCGATCTTCCTGCGCCATTACAACGCCGACCCGGCCACGCTGACCACGCTTTTCCCGAATGTTCGTTCGATTCTGGACGCGCTGCGGGCCGAGGGCGCGGCGCTGGGCATCTGCACCAACAAGCCCGAGGGGCCCACGCGTGACATCCTGGCGGCCTTCGGCCTGACCGACCATTTCACCGTGGTCGTGGGCGGCGATACGCTGCCCGTGCACAAGCCCGACCCCACGCCGCTGCACCATGCCGTCACGGCGCTGGGGCGGGATGTGGTGCTGTATGTGGGCGACAGCGAGGTCGACGCCGCCACCGCCGCCGCCACCCCCTATCCGTTTGCGCTGTTCACCGAAGGCTATCGCAAGGCGCCGCTGGACAGCCTGCACCACCACGCGTCCTTTGCCGATTTCGCCGACCTGCCCGCGATCCTGGACCGTCTGGCGCCGGTACCGGCATGACGATCCGCGCGCTGATCTTCGATGTCGACGGGACGCTGGCCGAGACCGAGGAAGCGCATCGCCAGGCCTTCAACGAGACCTTCGCCGATCATGGCCTGGACTGGCACTGGACGCGCGCGGATTATCACCGCCTGCTGAAGACCACGGGCGGAAAGGAACGCATGGCCGCCCATCGCCAGGCTCTGGGGGCCAAGGCGCCCGACGACGGCACCATCGCCCGCCTGCACCAGATCAAGACCGCGCGCTATGTCGACATCCTGGCCCGTGGCGGGTTGCAGGCCCGGCCGGGGGTGATGGACCTGATCGCCGAGGCGCGCGCGGCGGGCCTCAGGCTGGCCGTCGCCACGACGACGAATCTGCCCAATGTCGAGGCGCTGGCGCAATGCCTGTGGGGTTGCCCGGCCACGGATGTCTTTGACGTGATCGCCGCGGGCGATCAGGTGGCGGCGAAAAAGCCCGCGCCCGATGTCTTCCTGCTGGCGCTGGACCGGCTGGGCCTGCCGCCCGCGGCGTGTCTGGCGTTCGAGGACAGCCTGAACGGCCTGCGGTCGGCCCGGGGCGCAGGGCTGCGCGTGGTTGTCACTCCCAGCCTCTATACGGCCGAGGAGGACTTCGCGACCGCCGACTGGGTGGTGGAAAGCCTGGCGCGGCCCGCCCTGCCCGAACCCCTGCAAACGTCGCTGGCGGCGCGCGTCTGACCGACGCAATCGTTACATTCAAAACTTGCAATATGTCTAGCTTTGCGCATATAAGGGGGACAAGCACGGAGGATCCCCATGACGACCTCGCCCAAAGCCGACGTCAAAGCCTTTTTCGATGAAGCCACCTTCACCGTTTCCTATGTGGTGAAGGATCCCGCCAGCGCCGCCTGCGCCATCGTCGATTCGGTCCTGGATTTCGACTATGCCTCGGGCCGGACCGATACCAAATCGGCCGATGCGGTGATCGCCTGGGTCCGCGACCACGGCCTGACGGTCGAATGGATCCTGGAAACCCATGTTCACGCCGACCACCTGTCGGCCGCGCCCTATATCCAGGAACGCCTGGGCGGCAAGATCGGCATCGGCGACCGCATCACCGTGGTGCAGAACACCTTCGGCAAGATCTTCAACGAAGGCACCGAATTCCAGCGCGATGGCAGCCAGTTCGACCGGCTGTTCAAGGAAGGCGACAGCTTTGCCGTGGGCAACCTGCAGGGCCATGTGCTGCACACGCCGGGCCACACGCCCGCCTGCCTGACCTATGTGATCGGCGAGGCGGCCTTTGTCGGCGACACGCTGTTCATGCCCGACTTCGGCACGGCGCGCTGCGACTTCCCCGGCGGGTCGGCGGAAATGCTGTTCGACTCGATCCAGAAGATCCTGGCCCTGCCCGACGAAACCCGCATCTTCACCGCGCACGACTACAAGGCCCCCGGCCGCGACGTCTATGCCTGGGAATCGACCGTGGGCGAACAGAAGGCGAAGAACATCCATGTCGGCGCGGGCAAGGACAAGGACGCCTTCGTCAAGATGCGCACCGAACGCGATGCGAAACTGGCCATGCCGCGGCTGATCGTGCCGTCGCTGCAGGTGAACATGCGCGCCGGCCACATGCCCCCGCCCGAGGATGACGGCCGCACCTATCTGAAGGTGCCGGTCAACGTGCTGTAGCACCAGACGGGGGCGGCAGCACCGCCCCCACCCGGGCAGGAGGGGCCCGGCGAAGGAAAGGGAGACCCATGGACATCAAACAGATCGCGCCGAGCTTCGCGGCCGCGCCCCAGATCCGCCCCGACGATGTGATACGCATCGCCGAGGCGGGCTACAAGACCATCATCTGCAATCGCCCCGATGCCGAGGCCGACGACCAGCCCCGCGCGGCCGAGATCGCCGCCGCCGCCCGGGCCGCGGGCCTGGAATTCCGCTATCTGCCGATCAAGGGCGGCAAGCCCATCGCCGAGGAAACGCTGGCCAGCTTTGACGAGGCGCTGCGCACCTGCAAGGCGCCGATCCTGGGCTATTGCCGCACGGGCAACCGGTCGTCCACGCTCTGGGCGCTGGCGCGGTCGAAGATGCTGTCGCCCGACGCGATCCTGACCGCCACGGCGCGGGCGGGCTATGACCTGTCGGGCCTGCGCCCGATGATGGAGGAACGCTTCGGCACCGAAGTCACCCGCATCAAGCCGCAGAAATACGACGTGCTGATCGTCGGCGGCGGGGCGGGCGGCATCTCGGCCGCGGCCTCGATCCGCAAGCGGCGCGGCAACCTGCGCATCGCCATCGTCGAGCCGCGCGAGATGCACTATTACCAGCCCGGCTGGACGCTGGTCGGCGCGGGAGTCTTCGACCCCGCCGTCACCCGCCGCCCGACGGCCGAGGTGATCCCCGAAGGCGTGACCTGGATCCGCGGCGCGGTGGCCGAATTCCAGCCCGACCAGGATGAGGTCGTGCTGGAGGACGGCAGCCGCTATGCCTATGGGGTGCTGGTCGTGGCCCCGGGGCTGAAGCTGGACTGGGACGCCATCGACGGGCTGACGGAAACCCTGGGCCAGAACGGTGTCACCTCGAATTACCGTTACGATCTGGCGCCTTACACCTGGGAGCTGGTGCAGGACCTGAAGAAGGGCGCCGCCATCTTCACCCAGCCGCCGATGCCCATCAAATGCGCCGGCGCCCCGCAGAAGGCGATGTATCTGTCGGCCGACCACTGGTTCCGCACCGGGGCGCTGAAGGACATCTCGATCGACTTCAGCCTGTCGGGCGCGGTCCTGTTCGGCGTGCCGGACTACGTCCCCGCGCTGATGGAATACGTTCAGAAATACCGCGCCCAGCTGAACTTTGGCCAGACGCTGGTCCGGGTCGACGGGCCGGGCCGGGTGGCCACCTTCCGCACCGGCGATGGCAGCCTGGTCGAGAAACCCTTCGACCTGCTGCATGTCGTGCCGCCGCAGACGGGGCTGGACGTGATCAAGGCCAGCCCCTTGGCCGATGCCGCGGGCTGGGTGGCGGTCGATCAGGCCACGCTGCAGCACACGAAATACGCCAACATCTTCGGCCTGGGCGACGGCTGTTCCACCCCCAATGCCAAGACGGCCGCCGCCGTGCGCAAGCAGGCGCCCGTGGTGGCGGTGAACGCGCTGGCGATCCTCGACGGTCGGGTGCCCGTCGCGGTCTATGACGGCTATGGGTCCTGCCCGCTGACGGTGGAACGCGGCAAGATCGTGCTGGCCGAATTCCTGTATGGCGGCAAGGTCGCGCCCAGCCTGCCCACCTGGCTGATCGACGGCAAGAAGGCCACCCGCGCCGCCTGGCTTCTGAAGGAGCGGATGCTGCCGCCGATGTATTGGCAGGGCATGTTCAAGGGCCGCGAATATCTGGCCCAGCCCGCGCTGCGGTTCGAGAAGATCGCCGCGGAATGAGTTACCGCCCGCGCGCCGCATGGTGGCGCGGGCGGTCCGGTTCCTCCCTGTCGGCCTGAACGGGCCGATGGCACTTGGGGCGCGGCCCGAAACGCCGGGCCGTCCCCTTTTTCTTTCCCCGGACGCGGGGGCGCGAAGGACGACGACATGCGGCGGTATTTTCCGATCCTGACCTGGGGCGCGCAGTATACGCGCGACACGCTGACCAACGACCTGCTGGCGGCGCTGATCGTGACGATCATGCTGATCCCGCAGTCGCTGGCCTATGCGTTGCTGGCGGGACTGTCGGCCGAGGTGGGGCTCTATGCCTCGATCGCGCCGCTGGTGATCTATGCCGTCTTTGGCACCAGCCGCACGCTGGCCGTGGGGCCGGTGGCGGTGGGCAGCCTGATGACGGCGGCCGCCGTGGGCCAGCTGACCGCGCAGGGCACGCCGGAATATTACGGCGCGGCGATCCTGCTGGCCTTCCTGTCGGGGCTGATGCTGCTGGGCATGGGGCTGTTGCGCCTGGGCTTCCTGGCCAGTTTCCTCAGCCATCCGGTGATCTCGGGGTTCATCACCGCCTCGGGGCTGATCATCGCCGCGGGTCAGGTGCCGCATCTCTTGGGCATCAAGGCGGGCGGGCACAACCTGATCGAGCTGCTGGGCGGCATCCTGTCGAACCTGGGCGCGATCAACCTGGCGACGCTGGCGATCGGGGTGTCGGCGACGGCGTTCCTCTACTGGGCGCGGTCGCGGATGAAGCCCTGGGTCAAGGCCCGTTTCGGGCTGAGCGACCAGATGGCGGGCGTGGTGGCGCGCACGGGGCCGGTAATGGCGGTGGCGCTGACCACGCTGGCCACCTTTGCCCTGGGGCTGGACGGTCTGGGCGTGGCCATCGTGGGCGAGGTGCCGCAGGGCCTGCCGGCCCCCACCCTGCCCCCGTTCGACGCCACGCTCTGGGCGCAGATCGCGGTGCCGGCGCTGCTGATTTCCATCGTGGGCTATGTCGAGACGATTTCCGTGGCCCAGACGCTGGCGGCCAAGCGGCGCCAGCGCGTCGACCCCGATCAGGAGCTGATCGCGCTGGGGGCCGCGAACGTGGGGTCGGCCGTGTCGGGCGGCTTTCCGGTGACGGGCGGCTTTGCCCGGTCGGTCGTGAACTTCGACGCAGGCGCCGAGACGCCGGCCGCGGGCGCCTACACGGCCGTGGGCATGGCGCTGGCCACGCTGTTCCTGACGCCGCTGCTGTATTTCCTGCCCAAGGCCACGCTGGCCGCCACGATCATCGTCGCGGTGCTGAGCCTGGTCGATCTGGGCGCGCTGCGGCGGACCTGGGACTACAGCCGCCCCGACTTTGCCGCCATGGCCGCCACGATCCTGGTCACGCTGGGCGTGGGGGTCGAGGCGGGGATCACCGCGGGTGTGCTGCTGTCGCTGATTCTGCATCTGTATCGCACCTCGCGCCCGCATGTGGCGGTGGTGGGCCAGGTGCCGGGGACCGAGCATTTCCGCAATGTCGAACGCCACGCCGTGGTCACCGTGCCCGAGGTGCTGTCGATCCGCGTCGACGAAAGCCTGTATTTCCCGAATGCGCGGTTCCTGGAGGATCTGATCTATGACCGGATCGCGGCCGACCGGGGCATCCGGCATGTGGTGCTGATGTGTTCGGCGGTAAACGAGATCGACACCTCGGCTCTGGAAAGCCTGGAGGCGGTGAACGCCCGGCTTAAGGACAGCGGCGTGCGGCTGCACCTGACCGAGGTCAAGGGGCCGGTGATGGACCGGCTGAAGCGCAGCCACCTGCTGTCCGATCTGACGGGCGAGGTGTTCCTGACCCAGTATGACGCGCTGAAGAAGCTGGTGCCCGAGGTGACGGCGCGCACGCTGGCTGCCTGTCGGCGCGACACGCTGCGCAGTGTGGGCTGAGGGGGGCGCCCGGCGGTGGGGCA
>JACXUX010000432.1 GCA_014763725.1 Rhodobacterales bacterium | reverse complement strand
GGGCAGGCCCGCCCCCGGGGGGGATCAGCCGAACTGGCGCGCCAGCCACTGTTCCAGCCAGTGGATCGTGTAGTCGCCCGACTGGATCTCGGGCTCGGCCAGCAGGGCGTGGAACAGCGGCACCGTGGTGTCGACGCCATCCACGATCAGCTCGCCCAGGGCGCGCTTCAGCCGGGCCAGCGCCTCGGGCCGGTCGCGGCCATGCACGATCAGCTTGCCGATCAGGCTGTCGTAATAGGGCGGGATCGAATAGCCGCCATAGAGCGCGGAATCCATCCGCACCCCCAGCCCGCCGGGGGCGTGGAACACCTTCACCTTGCCGGGGCAGGGGGCGAAGTTGGGCAGCCGTTCGGCGTTGATCCGCACCTCGATCGCGTGGCCGTTGATCTCCAGCTCGTCCTGGGAAAAGGACATGGGCAGGCCCGCGGCCACGCGGATCTGTTCGCGCACCAGATCGACGCCGAAGATCATCTCGGTCACCGGATGTTCCACCTGCAGGCGGGTGTTCATCTCGATGAAGTAGAAGTGGCCGTCCTCATACAGGAACTCGATCGTGCCCGCGCCGATGTAGCCCAGATCGCGCATCGCGGTGGCGCAGATGTTGCCGATCTCGGCGCGCATCTTCGGCGTGATGGCGGGGCCCGGCGCCTCTTCGAAGACCTTCTGGTGGCGGCGCTGCAGGCTGCAGTCGCGTTCGGCCAGATGAACCGCGCCCCCCCGGCCGTCGCCGAAGACCTGCACCTCGATATGGCGCGGCTTCTGCAGGTATTTCTCGATATAGACCTCGTCATTGCCGAAGGCGGCCTTGGCCTCGGACCGGGCGGTGCGGAAGGCGACCTCGAGGTCCTCGGCGTTGCGGGCGACCTTCATGCCGCGGCCGCCACCGCCTGCGGTGGCCTTGATGATGACCGGGAACCCCATGCCTACGGCCACGCGATGGGCGCTTTCCACATCGGGCACCCCGCAGTCCGACCCCGGCACGACCGGGATGCCCAGCGACTTGGCGGTTTCCTTGGCGGTGATCTTGTCGCCCATGATGCGGATATGTTCCGCCCGCGGGCCGATGAAGACGATGCCGTGCTCTTCCAGCGCCTGGGCAAAGGCCGCGTTTTCCGACAGGAAGCCATAGCCCGGATGCACCGCCTGGGCGCCCGTGATCTCGCAGGCCGAGATGATGGCCGCCTTGTTCAGATAGCTTTCCGAACTGGGCGCGGGGCCGATGCAGACGCTTTCGTCGGCCATGCGCACATGCATGGCATCGGCATCGGCGGTGGAATGGACGGCGACCGACCTGATGCCCATCTCGCGACAGGCCCGGATGACGCGCAGCGCGATCTCGCCGCGGTTGGCGATCAGGATCTTCTCGAACATGCCCCGATCACTCCACGATCATCAGCGGCGCGCCGTATTCGACGGGGGTGCCGTTTTCGACCAGGATGCGCCGGACCACGCCCGCGCGGGGCGCGGGGATGTGGTTCATGGTCTTCATCGCCTCGATGATCAGCAGGGTCTGCCCCTCGGTCACGCTGGCGCCCAGCGTCACGAATGGCGCGGCCCCCGGTTCGGCGGCCAGATAGACCGTGCCCACCATGGGCGAGGTGACCGCGCCCGGATGCTGGGCGCCAGCGTGACCGAGGGGCAGACCCTGCTGATCATCGAGGCGATGAAGACCATGAACCACATCCCCGCGCCC
>JACXUX010000103.1 GCA_014763725.1 Rhodobacterales bacterium | reverse complement strand
CCCCCTTCCTCTTGACCCAAATACCCTGGGGGTCCGGGGGTGAAACCCCCGGCGGCCGCGGTCAGCGCCGCCAGATCCAGGCCAGCCCCGCCGCCGCCCCCTGCGCCTTGGCCAGCAGCCGCAGCGCCAGGCCCCGGCGCGGCGGACCGCCCGTGGCCAGCCGGTCCACCGCCACCTCGACCGGGCAGGGCCGGCCCGACACCGGGTCGCGATAGCGCGGATAGGCGATCAGCGCGGCATGGGCCAGCTGCAGCACATCGGGCCGCGCCTGCCGCCGCGCGGGCACCGGGCCCAGGTCGGTCGTCAGCCCCCAGCCCGCGTAAAAGGGCGCCCCCAGGCAGGTGACGGGCACCCCGCGGATCAGCGCCTCGAAGCCCATGAGGCTGGTCATCGTCCAGACCTCGTCCACCTGGGCCAGCAGCGCCACGGGATCGGCGCGCGTCAGCACCCGGTCGGCCAGGCCCGCGGCCTCCACCGCCCCGGGCCGCAGCCCCGCCTCGACATCGGGATGCGGCTTGAACAGGATCACGGCCCCGGGCCGCGCCGCCCGCACCGCCTGCAACAGGGCCAGGTTCGTGCGCACCGCCCCCCCGCCCAGCCGGATCGAGGCATCGTCCTCGACCTGCCCCGGCACCAGCACGCGGTGGCCCGCGGGCAAGTCGGGCACAGCGCCCCCCAGATTGTATTTCGTCACCCCCCGCGCCCGCAGCGCGGCCACCAGCCGTTCGGCCCGCGCCCGGCCGCCGGGGGGCAGGGGGGCGGCCACCAGCCGCTCCAGCCGGCTTTCGGTGCCCGGGTCGTAGTAGATGCCCAGATCGTCGACCACCAGGCTCAGCGGCGGCACCAGATCGGCCCCCAGCCCGCGCGACCGCAGGAAGCCGTCCTCGACCCGCGCGACCGCCCCCGCGCTGTCCGCGGGCGCGCGCCCCTCCCAGGCCATCATCCGCCGCCCCGTCGCCTGCGCCACCCGCGCGGCGGCCGCGGGATCGTCGCGAAACAGCACGCGCCGTTCGCCGCCGAAAAACCCCTGCACAGCACCGCGCTTCCACAGCCGCATGCCGATGGCCACATGGCCTGCGCGGTCCTCGCGGTGGGCGCGGATCTCGGCCTCCAACTGGTCGATCGCCTGTTCCAGGCTGCAGGGCCGGTTGCGGCAGGGGTCGTGCCAGTGCGGGGCCAGGATCATCGCTCCGGCGAACAGCTGGGTGGGCGTCAGCCGCCGGCGCCGGCGCGGAAAGCTGGCGCGATCCGCCGTCAGCCCCCAGCCAGCGTAAAAGGGCGCCCCGAACACCTGCGGCCGGTGGCCGGCCAGGATCGCCTCGAACCCCAGCTGGCTGGTGGCGGTATAGACCGCGATCGCGCCCTCCAGCAGCGCGCGGGGGCTGACCGGGTCGGTCAGCAGGCTCACGCGGTCGCGCGCCACCTCGGGCCCGAAATGGCCGGGCCGGCGCCCGGCGCGGGTTTCGGGATGCGCCTTGATCACCACCCGCGCGCCCGGATGGTCCTGCAGCGCGCAGTCCAGCATCTCGGCAAAGGTGGCGGCCGTCACCCCGCCGTGGCGGACCGAGGCATCGCCGCGCACCTGATCGACCACCAGCACATAGCCGGGCGGCGGCGGCGGCAGGGCGGGGTCATGGGCGTTGTATTTCGACGCGTCGATCGCCGCCAGCCGCGCCATCGCCTCACGCGCGCGGGTCAGCAGCACATGGTCGTCCAGCGGATCGCGCGCCAGGATCGTTTCCAGCGCCGAGGGGACCGAGGCGTCGAAATGCACCCCGCCCGTGCGGTCGATCATCAGGCCCAGCGGCGCGCCGCGGCCGGGGTGGATGCCGCGCAGGAAGGCGTCCTCGACCCGGATCAGGGCCGCGCCGGCGCGGGCGGCCATCGCCTCGCCCCGCGGGGCATAGGGGCTGCGGCCCCAGACCAGCACCGCATCACCCGCACCGGCCAGCCCGATCCGCGGCCGCAACCCCGCCCCGGCCAGGATGCCGGGCAGCGCCCCGCGGAAGAAGCCCGCCGAATAGGCCAGGGCCCGCCGGGGCGCCTGCCCCGCGGGCCCGTCCTGCGCGGCGGGCGCGCCCATGTCAGCCGCCCGACCCCACCGTGGTCAGCGAGGCCACGGCCGAACTGGTGCCGGTGATGGCCGCGATGGTCTTGGTCCACTGGACGAAGGGTGCCTCGGTCACATAGACCGTGTCGCCGTCGCGGATCAGGAAGTCGCGCGCCTCGAACATGCCGGTGGGCTGGGTCAGGTCCAGCACATAGACGAACCGCTGGTCGCCCGTCAGGTCGTTGCGGCCCAGTACGGCATTGGCCACCTCGGCCGGTTCGTTGCGAAAGACGAAGACGCCCGTCGGATCGGCCAGGCTCGTGTTCAGCCCGCCCACCTGGGCGATCGCCTCGAGCGCCGAGACATTCTGCACCTCGAACGGCACGCGGGTCTGCGCGCCGGTGGCCCCCATGGCGACAAAGGCGCGGGTGTCGCGTTCCACGGTGATCCGGTCGCCGGGGCGCAGGGCGATGTCGTTCTGGGGGTTGGCATACAGATCGGTCAGCCAGACCTGGCCGGTCTGGGTGCCGCGGGTGACCTTGACCACGGCGGCCTCGGGCTCGATCGCCACGCCGCCCGCGCGCGCCAGCATCCCCGACAGCAGGCGCGTCGGCCGTTCGATCGGATAGACGCCCTGGCCACCCACCGCGCCCGCCACGGTGACGGCCGACCCGTCGCCCGCCACCCGCGCCACGGTGATCTGGGGGTCGGGGGTCTGGGTGTCCAGCTTGCGGGTGATCGCCTGGCGCAGGCCGTCGGGCGTCTGGCCCGCGGCCTTGATCCGCCCGGCATAGGGCACGAAGATGAAGCCCTGTCCGTCCACCTGCACCTCGGTCAGGGCCGACACGCGCTGGCCCGTGTTGCCCAGCAGCGGATCGTCGCGGACGTTTTCATAGACCGTCAGGCTGAGGATGTCGCCGGGCGAGATCGTATCCGACCCGATCAGCCCCGCCTTGCGGAAGGCGTCGGAAAAGCCGCTGGCCGCCACGACCGACGTGGCCCGCGTCACCCGGTCGTTGACCGACACGATGAAGGCGTCGCCCTGGTTCAGCACGGAACCCTGGTAGATTTCCCGCTTGTTCGGGCCAGAGCGCGGCAGGCCGCACGCCGCGACGGCGCCGACCAATGCCAGCAGGGTCGCCGCGCGGGCGCCCCGAGAGATTACCTTATTCACTGCTCGCGCTCCTGATGCTGGAAGCTGCCTGTTCTTTTTCCGGCAACCTTACGGAATCCGCGCCGGATTTTCCAGCCTTGACTGCGCGGGTCAGGTCACCAGGCGCAACTGTTGCCGGGGTGCCGCGTTGCCCGACCGCAGCGCGTCATAGGGATCCTCGGGCGCCAGCATCATGTCGACCACCTGGCGCAGCAGCTCGCGCCGGCCGCGGGCGGAATAGAAGCCGCCGGCGACCTGGCTGGTTTCCAGCAGATAGTGGCGATAGTCGCGATAGGCGCGGCTGTCGGGCCGGGTCGGATGGGCAAAGAAGTCGGCGATCGGCAGGGGCGAGACGAATTCCGGTTTCGCATAGACCGCGTGGCCGAACACCTTCAGCGGCAGGCCGCGCCACAGCACCTGCTGGGCGGCGGTGGAATTCACCGTCACCGCGCTGCGGGCGTGGTTCAGCAGCGCGGCCAGCTTGCCGCCGCGGACGAAATGCACCCGCCCCTGCACCCCGTGCTGGCGCGCCAGCCGCCGGATCGTGCGCGACACCGGGGCGCGGCCGTCCTCCAGCGGGTGGGCCTTGAACACCAGATGGTGATGCGGCGGCGCGCCCCGGGCGAACCCCTCGATGCACAGGGCGATGAAGTCGGTCATGCTGGCAAAGGGCCCGTGCATGCGGAAGCTGGCGTCATGTTCCAGCTGCATCAGCACCAGATGATAGGGAAAGCCGCCGTGCCGGATGCGGAAGGTGGCGATGGCGCGTTCCCAGCGGTGGAACGGCATCAGCGCCAGCCGCTTCAGATACAGCAGGAATTCCTGCCAGACCGGGATGGCGCGGTGCGGGCGGTAGTTGCGGAAGTCCCAGAACCCCGTCAGCACGAACCAGTGATAGAGCGCGCCCCAGAACACATGCTGGCGCAGGTCGCCCCAGCGGCCGGGGGCATCGGGCAGGTCCATGTCATGGCCGGCCAGGGCTGCGCGCATCTCGGCCAGGCCCAGGCCCATCAGCCGCGAATGGCCATTGGCCCCGCCGCGTTCATAGGTCACCCAGTGCGGGCGCAGATAGCCTTCCTCGAACACATGCACGGTCAGGCCGCGGGCGCGCGCCACGGCGACCGCCTGGGCATGGATGGGCCGGGTGTCGCCATACAGCACCAGATCGGTGATCCCGTGATCCGCGATCAGGTCGGCGCAGGCGGCGGGCCAGCCGTCGGGCGTGCCGCGATAGGGGATGAAGCTGGCGCTGTCGGTCCAGAAGGCGCGGTCGCCGCGGTTGAAGCCCACGCGCCAGACCTGCGCCCCGGCCGCCTGCAGCATCCGGCCCAGCTGGCGGAAGAAGGGCCCGTGCGGGCCCTGCAGGAACAGGAACCGGCGACCTTCGCCCGTGGCGCGCACCCCTCACCTCCGTCACTTGCGGCGCAAGCCTGCACCCTCTGGCGTAAACATCCCGTTACGCCCGGGCAAGCTGGCTGATGGTCCGGGCGGAATTGCGGCTGCGGCGCGGCTTGCGCGGGGCAGGGCGCGGGGCTAGGTCTGTGGCAGGCAAGGGGGACGGCATGTTCACGGGTATCATCACCGACATCGGACAGGTTCTGGCCACCGAACGGCAGGGCGACCTGACCGCCCGCATCGCCACGGGCTATGACGTGGCGGGCATCGACCTGGGCGCCTCGATCGCCTGCGACGGCGTGTGTCTGACGGTGGTGGCCACCGGCACCGACCCGCGGCCCTGGTTCGCCGTCCAGATCTCGGCCGAGACGCTGTCCAGGACCAACCTGGGCGGCTGGGCCCCCGGCCACCGGGTGAACCTGGAACGCGCGCTTCGGGTGGGGGACGAGCTGGGCGGGCACATCGTGTCGGGCCATGTCGACGGGCTGGCGCAGGTGACCGGCCTGCGGCCCGAGGGCGACAGCCTGCGCGTGACCTTTCGCGCCCCGCGCGAGCTGGCCGGGTTCATCGCGCCCAAGGGGTCGGTGGCGCTGAATGGCACCTCGCTGACCGTGAACGAGGTCGACGGCCAGGACTTCGGCGTGAACCTGATCCCGCATACCCAGGCGGTGACGACCTGGGGCGCGGTGAAGGTGGGCGATGCGGTGAACCTGGAGATCGACACGCTGGCCCGCTATGTGGCGCGGCTGCGGGACTGGTCGCGCTAGACCCCGGGCGGCGGGTCGCGCGCCCTCTGGCCTTCGCGATCCTGCCGCGTTATGGGCAGGGGCGCGCAGGGGGAACCCATGACCGAGATCAGAACCGACTATTCCGACGCCATCTCGCCCGTCGAGGAGATCATCGACGAGGCCCGCAACGGCCGGATGTTCATCCTGGTCGACCATGAGGACCGCGAAAACGAGGGCGACCTGGTCATCCCCGCGCAGATGTGCACGCCTTCAGCCGTGAACTTCATGGCGACCCATGGGCGCGGGCTGATCTGCCTGGCCATGACGGCGCAACGGGTCGACCAGCTGGGCCTGCCGCTGATGAGCCCCAAGAACTCCAGCCGGCACGAGACCGCCTTCACCCTGTCGATCGAGGCGCGCGAAGGCGTGACCACCGGCATCAGCGCGGCCGACCGCGCGCGCACCATCAGCGTGGCGATCGACCCCACCCGGGGCGCGGCCGACATCGCGACGCCGGGCCACGTCTTTCCGCTGCGCGCGCGCGACGGCGGCGTGCTGGTGCGTGCCGGCCATACCGAGGCCGCGGTCGACATCGCGCGTCTGGCAGGGCTGAACCCTTCGGGCGTGATCTGCGAGATCATGAACGAGGACGGCACCATGGCGCGGCTGCCCGATCTGGTGGCCTTTGCCCAGCGGCACGGGCTGAAGATCGGCACGATTTCCGACCTGATCGCCTATCGCCGGCGCAACGACAACCTGGTGCGGGTGACCGACGAACGCGCGGTGCAGTCGGAATTCGGCGGCGACTGGACGCTGCGCGTCTATACCGACGTGACCGAAGGCGCCGAACATCTGGTGCTGATCAAGGGCGACATCTCGACGCCCGACCCCGTCCTGGTGCGGATGCACACGCTGGACCCGATGCTGGACGTGCTGGGCCTGGGCCCCGTGGGCCGCACGGGCGAATTCGCCGATGCCATGCGGCTGATCGCGGACGAGGGGCGCGGCGTTCTGGTGCTGCTGCGCGACCTGCACATGAAGATCACCCAGGATCATGAGGTTTCGCCCCAGACCCTGCGCCAGTATGGGCTGGGCGCGCAGATCCTGGTGTCGCTGGGGCTGCATCAGCTGATCCTGCTGACCAATTCGCCGCGGCCCAAGGTCGTGGGGCTGGAGGCCTATGGCCTGTCGATCCTGGGCACCCGCCCGATTCTGCAAAGGTGATGCGTGGCCGTCTCGGAACCCCATAGCACGCTGGCGCTGCCCGACTTCGACCGGCCGGTGCGCCTGCTGATCGTCGTGGCGCCCTATTACCAGGACATCGCCGCGGCGCTGATCGCGGGTGCCCGCGCCGTGGCCGCCCGTGCCGGGGCCGAGGTCGACCTGGTCGAGGTGCCGGGCGCGCTGGAAATCCCGCCCGCCATAGCCCTGGCCGAACGGCTGGCACGCTATGACGGCTATGTCGCGCTGGGCTGCGTGATCCGGGGTGAGACGACGCATTACGACACCGTCTGCAACGACAGCTCGCGCGGGCTGATGATGCTGGGGCTGGCAGGCGCCTGCATCGGCAACGGCATCCTGACCGTGGAAAACCGCGACCAGGCCTTGGTGCGCGCCGACCCCGCGGGCCAGGACAAGGGCGGCGGGGCCGCGGCCGCCGCGCTGCATCTGATCGCGCTGGCCCGCCGCTGGGCCGGGACCACCAAGGGAATCGGGTTCAAGCCATGACACCGAAAACCGACGAGGCGCGCCGTCGCCGCTCGGCCGCGCGGCTTTATGCCGTGCAGGCGCTGTTCCAGATGGAGGCCAGCGGCCAGACCGTCGAGGCCGTGACGCGCGAGTTCGAGACCCACCGCTTCGGCGCGGTCTATGACGGCGAGGAACTGGCCGAGGGCGATGTCGACCATTTCCGCTCCCTGGTCGGGGCGGCGGTCAACCATCAGGCACGCATCGACCAGATGACCGACCGCGCGCTGGTGGCCAAATGGCCGATCGACCGCATCGACCCGGTGCTGCGCGCGCTGTTCCGCGCGGCGGGGGCCGAGCTGGTCGACCTGCCCACGCCGCCCAAGGTCGCGATCACCGAATTCGTCGAGGTCGCCAAGGCCTTCTTCCCCCAGGGCAAGGAATCGGGCTTCGTCAACGCGGTGCTGGACCACATGGCGCGCGAGGCCCGGCCCCAGGCGTTCTGAGGCTGCCCGTTCCGCAGGCAGGGATCCGCCATCACACAGCCGTGAGGGGCCTGCGGCGGAAAAGCCGCTGGACGCCCGCCCGCGTTGCGCTACGCTGATCGGCAACGGAGGATCGTTCATGCCCAAGCTTGTCAGCCTTTACATCCGCAACGTCGCAATCGGGTTCGCGCTGGCAGGCGCCTTCGTGGCGATTCTGGTCTGGTTCGACGTGGCGCATCTGCGCCATCTGATCTTCGGGTCGGACATGGGGCTGGTGGCGCTGGCCATGTTGGTCGTAGCCAATGGCGTGATCTTTGCGGGTGTGCAGTTTGCGATCGCGGTGATGTCCATGGCCGAACGCGACGACACCCCGGGCGGCGGGCTGCGCGCGCCCGCGGTCGTGCCGGTGCCGGTGCCTGTTCAGGCGACGGCCCCCTCGGCCCGCCGGCGTCTGCGCCGCTGATCCCGGCCCCCGCCGGACCACCCTCCAGGCGCCCCGCGGGGCGCCTTTTGCTTTGCCTGGGGGGATCGGGGTGGCGGGCCCGCAGCGGCCGTGTGGGTCGTATGTTCCCGAGAGCCAGAGGTCTCAGGTGGGAACCAGATACCGGGGCCACAACCCCGGCAGAGCCAGCCCCCATTCGCTTGCTTATCGGCCACTGGAAATGAGACCCAGCACGAGAAGAGCAGCACCCGCCACCCGCCAGCATAGGCCGCGCCCCCGGGGCCTGCAAGGCGATGCCGCCGGGCGGCGGGGCTTGCCAGATGTTCTTGCTTGGTTCATGTTTCCCGCATGATCCCGCGCGCCGCCGTCCTGTCTGCCCCGCCCGTGCCGCTGACCCCCGGCCAGCGGCTGGCGCGCGGCGTCTGCCGGCATCTGCGGACGCTGGATTTCGCCACGGTCGAGGAATTCGTGCCCGCGCCCGGACTGCGGGTCGACGTGATGGCGCTGGGCCCGCGGGGCGAGATCTGGGTGGTCGAATGCAAGTCGGGCCGCGCCGATTATGCCGCCGACCGCAAGTGGCAGTCTTATCTGGACTGGTGCGACCGGTTCTTCTGGGCGGTCGATGCCGAGTTTCCGCGCGATCTGCTGCCCGGCGACACCGGGCTGATCCTGGCCGATGGCTATGACGCCCAGGTGCTGCGCCTGCCGGACGAGGTGCGGCTGCCCCCCGCCCGCCGCCGCGCGCTGACCCAGGCGCTGGCGCGCACGGCGGCGCTGCGGCTGCAGGGGTTGCGCGATCCGTCCTTGCGCGAAGGCGGCTACTGACCCGACC
>JACXUX010000431.1 GCA_014763725.1 Rhodobacterales bacterium | reverse complement strand
GTTCCTGAACACCGCCGGCGGGCTGACGGGGGGCGACGATCTGCGGCTGGCGCTGGCACTGGGGCCGGGGGTGCGGGCGGTGGCCACCACCCAGACGGCCGAGCGCGCCTATGCCAGCACCGGCGCGCCCGCGCGGATGGAGGTGTCGCTGACGCTGGCCGCCGGAGCGCGGCTGGACTGGCTGCCGCAGGAGACGATCCTGTTCGACCGGTCGCACCTGCACCGCCGCACCCGCGCCGATCTGGCGGGGGACGCGCAGATCCTGATGGCCGAGGTGCTGGTGATGGGCCGCGCCGCGATGGGCGAGGTGCTGACCCGTCTGGCCCTGCAGGACCGGCGCGAGATCTGGCGCGCGGGCCGGCCGGTCTGGATCGACCCCGTCACGCTGGACCCCGCGGCGCTGGGGGCCACGGCGGGGCTGGCGGGCGCGCGGGCCGTGGCCACGCTGGTGCTGGTGGCGCCGGGGGCCGAGGATGCGCTGGCCCCCCTGCGCGCGGTGCTGGACCCCACTATGGGTGCGGCCAGCGCCTGGGACGGGCGGATGGTGCTGCGCCTGGCGGGGCCCGACCTGTTTCCGGTGAAGGCTGCGCTCGCGGCCGCCCTTTCGGTGATCCGCCGCGGCGCCCCGCCGCCGCGGGTCTGGCAGAGATGAGGACGACATGAACCTGACCCCCCGCGAGAAGGACAAGCTGCTGGTCAGCCTGGCCGCCATGGTGGCGCGCGCGCGCCTGGCCCGTGGCGTCAGGCTGAACCACCCCGAGGCGATCGCCCTGATCACCGATTTCGTGGTCGAGGGCGCGCGCGACGGCCGCAGCGTGGCCGATCTGATGCAGGCGGGCGCCCGGGTCGTCACGGCCGACCAGTGCATGGCCGGCGTGCCCGAGATGATCCCCGAGGTGCAGGTCGAGGCGACCTTCCCCGACGGCACCAAGCTTGTCACCGTCCACCATCCCATCCGCTGAGGTGCCGCCATGATCCCCGGGGAAATCCTGCCCGCTGCGGGCGAGATCGAGCTGAACGCCGGCGCGCCGGTCACCGTGCTGCGCGTGGCCAATACCGGCGACCGGCCGGTGCAGGTGGGCAGCCACTATCACTTTGCCGAGGTGAACGCGGGCCTGTCCTTTGACCGGGCGGCGGCGCGCGGGAAAAGGCTGGACATCCCCGCCGGCACCGCGGTGCGCTTCGAGCCCGGCCAGACGCGCGAGGTGCGCCTGGTCCCCTATGGCGGCGCGCGCGAGGTCTGGGGGTTTAACGGCCACGTCATGGGCCCGCTGTAAGGCCGGGGGACGCGGCCTCCGCGCCTGTCGCGCGGGCCCGGCCCCAGGGCGATGTCCGCGCCCGGCAGCCCCTGCCGGCGCCAGACCGAAAGGAGTGCAGGATGCAGACCCCGCTTGACTACTGGCGTGCCGGTTTCGACTTCTGGCTGGGCGTCTGGAAGGCGCAGCAGGCGGTGCAGGACCAGATGCTGCTGCTGATGACCGGGGCGCTGCTGGCGCGCCAGGCCGAGGCGGATGCAGCCGCGCCCGTGCCCGAGACGGCGGCGGTGCTGCCGATGGCGGCGCTGCCCGGCCCCTGCGGCCCGATGACCCCGGCCGTGCGCCGCCGCCGCCGCGCGCCCGAGGCGGGCTGACACCCCGGGGCCTGCGCGGGCGTCGGCCGCGCGAGGGGGGCGCTGCCCCCCTCTTGGCCTGCGGCCAATTCACCC
>JACXUX010000102.1 GCA_014763725.1 Rhodobacterales bacterium | reverse complement strand
GCCCATGACCGCCCCCGCCGCCGACCCCCAGGGCGATGCCGCAGGTTCGGGCACGGCGCTGTTCGTGCGCCGGCCGATCCTGGCCTTTGTGCTGAACGCGCTGATCGTGCTGGCGGGCCTGGCCGCCTTGCAGGGCGCCGAGGTGCGCGCACTGCCCGATGTCGACCGCCCCGTGGTGTCGATCAGCACCGACTTTCCCGGCGCCGCGCCCGAAACCGTCGACCGTGAGGTGACCGCCGCCATCGAGGGCGCCGCGGGCCGCGTGGCGGGGGTCAAGTCGATCTCGTCCAGCTCGCGCTTCGGCTCCAGCCGGGTCACGGTGGAATTCCGCGACGATGTCGATCTGGACGTGGCCGCGACCGACCTGCGCGACGCCATCGCCCGGGTGCAGAACGGCCTGCCCGACGGGGCCGAGGATCCCCGCGTCGTCAAGGCCGATGCCAATGCCGATGCGGTGATGCGGATTGCCGTCACCTCGCCCACCCGCCGGGCCGAGGAGCTGACGGCGCTGGTCGCCGATCTGGTCGAGGATAGGCTGCTGTCGGCCCCCGGCGTGGCCGACCTGCAGATCTTCGGCGACCGCGACCAGTTGTTCCGCGTGGATGTCGACCTGATGCAGCTGGCCAGCCGCGGCCTGACGCTGGCCGACCTGCGCCAGGCGCTGGCCAGCGTGGCCTTTGACGCGCCGGCCGGCGCGCTGAGTTCGGCGCGCCAGTCGATCCAGGTGCGCACCACCGCCGCAGTCACCACGGCCGAGGGGTTCGAGGCCATCGAGATCGCCCCCGGTGTCCGGCTGGGCGAGGTGGCGCAGGTCACCCTGGGGCCGGAACCCGGCGCCTCGATCCTGCGGGCCAATGGCGAAAACGGCATCGGCCTGGGCATCATCCGCCAGGCGCAAAGCAACACGCTGGAAATCAGCGAAGCCGTCCGCCAGGTGGTGGACGAGGTGCAGCCCCTGCTGCCCCCCGACGTGCGGATCTTCGTCACCCAGGACACCGCCACCTTCATCGAGGGCGCGATCCATGAGGTGGAAATCGCCCTGATCCTGTCGGTCGTGATCGTCACCGCGATCATCTACCTGTTCCTGCGCGACGCGCGCGCCACGCTGATCCCCGTGCTGGCGATGCCGGTGTCGCTGATCGGCACGCTGGCGGCGCTGTGGCTGGTGGGATTTTCGATCAACATCCTGACGCTGCTGGCACTGGTGCTGGCCACCGGCATGGTGGTGGACGATGCCATCGTGGTGCTGGAAAACATCGTGCGCCGCAGGGCCCAGGGCATGGGCGCGCGCGCGGCCGCCGTGCTGGGCACGCAGCAGGTGTTCTTTGCGGTGATCGCCACCACCACCACGCTGGCCGCGGTCTTTGTCCCGCTGTCCTTCCTGCCGGGGCAGACGGGCGGGCTGTTCCGCGAATTCGGCTTTACCCTGGCGATCGCCGTCCTTCTGTCGTCGGTCACGGCGCTGACGCTGTGCCCGGTGCTGGCCAGCCGGATGCTGCGCGGCGCGGACGCCCACGACCACGGCGGCGCCCTGGGCTGGCTGGGCGACCGGCTGGCCGGGATCTATGCGGCCACGCTGCGCGCCTGCCTGAACGCGCCCTGGGTTACGCTGACCGCCGCCGCAGCCTTTGGCCTGACGGCGGTGATGGTGTTCCCCGGGCTGAAGCAGGAACTGACCCCGCCCGAGGATCGCGCGCTGATCCTGCTCTCGCTCCAGGCGCCGCAGGGCGTGGCGCTGGACTATACCGATGCCAAGATGCGCGAGATCGAGGACATCCTGGCGCCCTACCGCGTCTCGGGCGAGGTGATCAGCGTCTTTGCCATCGCCGGTCTGGGCGGGTCGGACAACCGCGGCTTCATGGTGGCCACGCTGGCCGACTGGGCCGACCGCAGCCGCAGCCAGCAGCAGATCGCCGCCGAGCTGAACGGCAAGCTGCGCCAGGTGATCGGCGTGCGCGCCTTTGCGATCCAGCCCAATTCGCTGGGCATCCGCGGCGCGGGCCAGGGCCTCAGCCTTGCGATCGTGGGCGACGATTATGGCCGCCTGGCCGAGGCCTCGCAGAACCTGGTCACCGCGATGGAGGAAAACCCCGCCTTCGGTCAGGTCCGGCTGGGCTATGACACCACGCAGCCGCAGCTGTTCATCCAGGTCGACCGGACGCGGGCCCAGGATCTGGGCGTGGCGTTCGAGGGCCTGGGCGAGGCGCTGCAGGCCGTGCTGGACGGCCGCACCGTGGGCCAGGTGTTCCTGGACGACGAAAGCTATGACATCAAGCTTTTGTCCACGCGCACTCCGGTGAACGACCCGGGCGATCTGGAACGCATCTTCGTGCCGGCGCGGGACGGGCAGATGGTGCCGATCTCGTCCTTTGTCACGCTTGAGGAACGCGCGGTCGCCCCCCAGCTGGAACGCGAGGTGCAGATGCGGTCGGTGCCGCTGACCGCCTCGCTGACGCCCGACTTCGCCCTGGGCGAGGCGCTGGACGAGGTGAACCGCCTGGCCGAGGGCATCCTGGGCCCCGACATGCGCATCGTCCCGCTGGCCGAGGCCGCCACCCTGGGCGAAAGCAGTTCGGGCCTGCTGATCACCTTCGGCTTTGCGCTGATCATCGTGGCCCTGGTGCTGGCCGCGCAGTTCGAAAGCTTCGTGTCGGCCTTCATCGTCATGGCGACCGTGCCGCTGGGGCTGGCCTGTGCGATCTTTGCGCTGCTGCTGACCGGGGGCAGCCTGAACGTCTATTCGCAGATCGGGCTGGTGCTGCTGGTGGGCATCATGGCCAAGAACGGCATCCTGATCGTGGAATTCGCCAACCAGCTGCGGGACGAAGGCGCGAACGTGCGCCGCGCGATCGAGGATGCCTCGATCATCCGCCTGCGGCCGGTGATGATGACAATGGTGGCGACCGTTCTGGGCGGGCTGCCGCTGGTGTTCGCCTTTGGCGCGGGGGCCGAGGCGCGCGAAGTGCTGGGCTGGATCATCGTGGGCGGGCTGGGTCTGGCGACGCTGGCCACGCTGTATGTCACGCCGGTGGCCTATCTGCTGCTGGCGGGCCTGTCCAAGCCGCGCGCGACCGAGGAACAGCGCCTGACCCAGGAACTGGCGCAGGCGGCGCAGCTGCGCGTACCGGCCGAGTGACTGCCGAATGACGGGGCCAAGTGACCGCGCCCGTCAGCCCCAGTCCACATCGCCCAGGAAGATGTAGCCCGCGCCGTAGATCGTCTTGATCAGGCGCGGGTTCTTGGGATCCTCGCCCAGTTTCGTGCGCAGCCGCGAGATGCGCACGTCCATCGCGCGGTCGAAACTTTCGCTCGCGGCTCCGCCCAGCTGCTGCTGCATCTGCGCGCGGCTGATCAGCCGCTTGGGGCTTTCCAGAAACAGCCGCAGCACCTCGCCCTCGGCATGGCTGAAGGGCACCTCGGTCCCGGCGGGGCCGGTCAGCAGATAGCGGTCGAACCGCGCGGTCCAGCCGGCAAAGCGGGCGGTCTGGGGGATGCGGTCGGCCTCGGGGCGGCCCTTGCGCAGGCGGGCGCGGACGCGGGCCACCACCTCGGCCGGGTCAAAGGGCTTGATGATGTAGTCGTCGGCGCCCAGTTCCAGCCCGGTCACCCGGTCCTGCACCTGCGCCCGGCCCGAGATGATGATGATCGCCGCCCCCGATTCCAGCGCCAGCCGGTGCACCAGCGCCAGCCCGTCGCGGTCGGGCAGGCCCAGGTCGACCAGGCAGACATCGGGCGTGGTGCGGTTCAGCGCGGCCTCGAATTCGGTCGCCCGGCCAAAGGTGGTGGTGCGAAAGCCGGCCTCGGCCAGGGCATCGGCCAGCATCCGGCGGATGTCCGGTTCATCGTCCAGGATGGCGACATGCGGCGGCTTCATGGCGCGGCCCGCCCGGCCAGGGCCGCCAGCGCCGCGGCATCCACGGGCTTGGCCAGCACGGCAAAACGCGCGGCGGCCCGCGCCCGCAGCGCATCCTCCGCGGGCAGCGAGGTCATCAGGCAGACCCGTGCGGGATGGCCCGCCGCGGCCAGCCGTTCGGCCAGATCGACCCCGCTCAGGCTGCCCGGCAGGGTGATGTCGGTCAGCACCAGCCCGATCCCGGGCAGGTCGGCCAGCGCCACGGCCTCGTCCGCGGTGGCGGCCTCGATCACCGCATGGCCCAGGCCCGTCAGCAGGTCGCGCACGGTTTCGCGGATCGGCGCACTGTCCTCGACCAGCAGCACCATCTGCGTCGGCCCCACCGCGGGCGCCGGGCGCAGCGGCAGGCGCAGCGTGACGCGTGCCCCGCCCCGGGGGCGGTTTTCCAGCCGCAGCGTGCCGCCGGCCAGCTTGACATTGTCATAGACCATGCTCAGCCCCAGGCCCGAGCCTTCGCCCCCCTTGGTGGTGAAGAACGGGTCCAGCGCCCGGTCCAGCGCCAGCGGGCTGAAGCCGGGGCCCTCATCCTCGACCACCAGTTCCAGCCAGGTGTCGCTGCGCGCCCCCGCGGTCAGGCGGATCGTGCCCTGCGGCGCCACCGCGCGCATCGCGTCGCGCGCGTTCAGGATCAGGTTCAGCAGCGCATCCTGCAGGCTGCCCGCATCCAGCAGCACGGGCGTCTCCAGCCCCTGGACCGTGGCGTGAAAGCCCATCCCCTCGGGCAGGGCGGCGATGGCCAGCGGGCGCAGGTCGTCCAACAGCGCGCGCAGGTCGGTGGGGGCGGGGCGCAGCTCGCGCGGGCCCGAGATGCGGCCGATCCGGTCCAGCAGCGTGCCGCCCCGCCGCGCCGCGGCCAGCGTGGCCTGCACCAGTTCCTGCGCCCCGTCGGGCAGGGCCAGCTTCTGCAGCCGGCCCTGCAGCCCCAGGATGATCGTCAGCAGGTTGGCGAAGTCATGCGCCAGACCGCTGGTCAGCTGGGCGGCCACCTCGCGCTTGCGGGTCTGGGCCAGGGCCTCGCGCGCCTGGGCCTCTTCGGTGACATCCATCGACAGGATGTAGACGCCGTTGATCGGGCCGTCGCCGATGCGGTCGGGGGTAAAGGCCGCGCGGATGCGCCGGCCGCTGTCGTCATCGGTGAATTCGAAGACCGACGGCTCGCCCGCCAGCGCCGCGCGCAGCTGCGGCTCGATCCGGGCAAAGGCGGCCGGGCCCAGCACCTGGCGCCCGGTCAGGCCCAGGATATGCGACGGCCGGCCCGGCATCACGCTGGAAAGCCGCCGGTTCGAATAGGTATAGCGCAGGTCGCGGCCGACATGGGCGATATGGGCGGGCATCATCTCGGTCGTCAGGCGGG
Organism: Rhodobacterales bacterium; assembly: GCA_014763725.1. GTDB lineage: Bacteria > Pseudomonadota > Alphaproteobacteria > Rhodobacterales > Rhodobacteraceae > JACXUX01. The sequence continues at coordinate 3,593 of JACXUX010000102.1, read as the reverse complement.
TGCGGGCCTCCATCTCGGTCAGCTCGCGCTTGGCTTCCTCGAGCGCGGCATTGGTCGCGGCCAGCTGGCGGTTGGCCTGGCCCAGCCGTTCGGCATGGGCCAGCAGCTGTTCGGACAGTTCCGCCGACCGCGCGCGCAGCAGCCGTTCCTGGATCTTGATCTCCGTGATGTCGGTATAGACGGTGACCCAGCCGCCCTGGGGCAGCGGCGCGCCCTCGACCGAAATCCAGCGCCCGCCCGGGCGTTCGCGTTCCATGTAGTGGGGGCGAAAGGCGCGGGCGACCTGAACCCGGGCGCGCACGGCGGCCTCGGGGTCGTCGAGGGGGCCGTATTCGCCGCGCAGCACCAGAAAGCGGATCGTGTCCTCGAACGGGGCGCCGGGGGTGACCAGATCGGGCGGCAGGTCGAACATCGTGCGGAACCGCGCGTTGCACAGCGCCAGTCGCAGGTCGCTGTCATAGATCGACAGCGCCTGCTGGATCAGGTTCAGTCCCGCACGGGTCAGCGCGGCGTGGGCATCCTCGAGCGTCATAGCACAGGGCTAGCACCCCACGGGGGCGGCGCGAAAGAGGCTGGCGCGCCCGGTTACAATTCGCAAGGATTGCGAAAAACTCCGGCAAGAATGGCGGGGAAACCTGCAGGGGCGGAGGGCGGCGTCAGACTGTCCCTGCAACGGCCCGCCCCCGGGCGGAGGGAGGAGAACCGATGGCGCATCCCGCAGAGGCCCCGGCCGACCTGTGTTCCATTCCGGCGCTGCTGGCGCGCAACGCGCGCCAGTTCCCCGAGCGCGACGCCTATCGCGAAAAGGAATTCGGCATCTGGCAAAGCTGGACCTGGGCCCAGGCGCAGGACGAGATCCGCGCCATGGCGATGGGGTTCCTGGCGCTGGGGCTGGCGCGGGGCGACCATGTGGCGATCATCGGCCGCAACCGGCCCGCGCTCTACTGGTCGATGGTGGCCGCGCAGATGTGCGGCGCGGTGCCGGTGCCGCTGTATCAGGACGCCGTGGCCGAAGAGATGGCCTATGTGCTGGACCATTGCGGCGCGCGCTTTGTCGTCTGCGGCGACCAGGAACAGGTCGACAAGGTGATCGAGGTGCAGGACCGCATCCACCACGTCGAGCAGGTGGTCTATGTCGACAAGCGCGGCATGCGGAAATACGACCATTCCCGCATGAACGCGCTGGCCGATGTTGTGGCCGAGGGGCGCGCCGCCCACCACCGCTTTGCCGCCGAACTGGACACGCGAATCTCCGAACTGGGCTGGGCGCACACCTGCGTCATGCTCTACACCAGCGGCACCACGGGCAAGCCCAAGGGCGTGGTGCTGTCGAACCGCAACATCATCCTGACCGCCCGGGCCAGCTGCGAATTCGACCACCTGACCCAGGCCGAGGAGATCCTGGCCTATCTGCCCATGGCCTGGGTGGGGGATTTCATCTTTTCCATGGGCCAGGCGATGTGGGCGGGGTTCTGCGTGAACTGCCCCGAAAGCCCCGCCACCATGCTGACCGACCTGCGCGAGATCGGGCCGACCTATTTCTTTGCCCCGCCGCGCGTGTTCGAACAGCAGCTGACGCAGGTGATGATCCGTATGGAGGATGCCGGCCGCACCAAGAAATGGCTGTTCGACCGGTTCATGGCCGTGGCACGCCGCGTGGGTCCGGCGATCCTGGACGGCCGGCCCGTGGCCACCGCCGACCGGCTGGCCTATGCGCTGGGCAACCTGCTGGTCTATGGTCCGCTGAAGAACACGCTGGGCTTTTCCCGCATCCGCGTGGGCTATACCGCGGGCGAGGCGATCGGGCCCGAGATCTTCGACTTCTACCGCGCGCTGGGGATCAACCTGAAGCAGCTCTACGGCCAGACCGAGGCCAGCGTCTTCATCACCCAGCAGCCCGACGGGCAGGTGCGGTCCGACACCGTGGGCGTGCCCAGCCCCGGCGTCGAGCTGCGCATTGCCGAGACGGGCGAGGTCTTCTACCGCAGCCCGGGCACCTTCGTGGAATATTTCCGCAACCCCGAAAGCACCGCCAGCACCAAGGATGCCGAAGGCTGGGTGGCCACGGGCGATGCGGGATTTTTCGAGGAAGGCTCCGGCCATCTGCGCATCATCGACCGTGCCAAGGACGTTGGCCGCATGGCCGACGGCCGGCTGTTCGCGCCGAAATATGTGGAAAACAAGCTGAAGTTCTATCCGTCGGTGCTCGAGGCCGTGGTGTTCGGCAACGGGCGGGCGTTCTGCACGGCCTTTGTCAACATCGACCTGACGGCGGTGGGCAACTGGGCCGAACGCAACGGCATCGCCTATGCCAGCTATCAGGAACTGGCGGGCCATCCCCGCGTCTACGACATGATCCGCGCCCATGTCGAAGAGGTGAACCGCTCCGTCGCGCAGGATCCGATGCTGTCGGGCTGCCAGATCCACCGTTTCCTGATCCTGCACAAGGAGCTGGATGCCGACGATGGCGAGCTGACGCGCACCCGCAAGGTCCGCCGCCGCATCATCGAGGAGAAATACGCCGACCTGATCGCCGCGCTCTATGACGGGCGCGACAGCGTCAGCACCGAAACCGAGGTGACCTACGAGGACGGCCGCAAGGGCGCGATCCGCGCCACGCTGCGGCTGGCCGATGCCGCGACCGTGGCCGCCACCCCCGACCGGAGGGCCGCCGCATGACCGCCGCCGACAGCCGTCGCACCGGCCCCGTGCTGATGGAGATGAAGAACATCACCCTGCGCTTTGGCGGGGTCAAGGCGATCACGAACATCAGCTTCGACATCCGCGAGGGCGAGATCCGCGCCATCATCGGCCCGAACGGCGCGGGCAAGTCCAGCATGCTGAACGTGATCTCGGGCTTCTATGTCCCGCAGGAGGGCGAGGTCTGGTTCCGCGGCCAGAAGCGGCCGCCGACGAAGCCCTATCGGGTGGCCCGCCAGGGCATCGCCCGCACCTTTCAGAACATCGCGCTGTTCGAGGGGATGAGCGTGCTGGACAACATCATGACCGGGCGGCTGACGCTGATGCAGACGGGCTTTCTGGACCAGGCGGTCTGGTGGGGCCGCGCCCAGCGCGAGGAAAGCGCCCATCGCGAGAAGGTGGAAAAGGTCATCGACTTTCTGGAAATCCAGCACATCCGCAAGACCCCGGTGGGCCGGCTGCCCTATGGGCTGAAGAAGCGGGTGGAACTGGCCCGCGCGCTGGCGGCGGAACCGAAGCTTTTGCTGCTGGACGAGCCGATGGCCGGCATGAACGTCGAGGAGAAGGAGGACATGTGCCGCTTCATCCTGGATGTGAACGACGAATTCGGCACCACGATCGCGCTGATCGAACACGACATGGGCGTGGTCATGGACCTGTCGGACCGGGTGGTGGTGATGGACTACGGCAAGAAGATCGGCGACGGCACCCCCGACGAGGTGCGCGCGAACCCCGACGTGATCAATGCCTATCTGGGGGTGGCCCATGACTGAGCCGCGGCACCCCGGACGGACGACGCAGGCGGGTGGGGTCACACCCCCCGCACCCCGCGGCAGGGCGGGGGGTTTCACACCCCCCGCACCCCCCGTGGGATATTTGGCCGGGAAGCAGGG
>JACXUX010000429.1 GCA_014763725.1 Rhodobacterales bacterium | reverse complement strand
GCGTGAATCGGCGGCGCGGGGCCCGGGCGGTCAGCCGCCGGTGTGGCTCATGTGGCGGGGCATCTGGCCAGACACGGACTGACGCGAATAGTCGAAGTCGTGGCCCTTGGGCTTGCGCGCGATGGCGGCGCGGATCGAGTCCTGCAGCGCGGCGTCGTCGGGGCTGGCGCGCAGGGGGGCGCGCAGGTCGGCACGATCCTCTTGCCCGAGGCACATGTAGAGTTCGCCCGTGCAGGTCAGCCGCACGCGGTTGCAGCTTTCGCAGAAGTTGTGGGTGAGCGGGGTGATGAAACCGACTTTCTGGCCCGTCTCCTCGATCCGGACATAGCGCGCCGGGCCGCCCGAGCGTTCGGCCAGGTCGGTCAGGGTGAAGCGTTCGGCATAGCGGGTGCGGAGGTCGCGCAGGCTCCAGTACTGGTCGAGGCGGTCCTCGTTGCCCAGATCGCCCATCGGCATGACCTCGATCCAGGTCAGGTCGTGGCCCTGCTGCGCGCACCAGTCGGTGAGGGTGAAGAGTTCATCCTCATTGAAGCCCTTGAGAGCGACGGCATTGATCTTGATGCGCAGGCCCGCGGCCTGGGCGGCGGCGATGCCGTCCAGCACCTGGGGCAGCCGGCCCCAGCGGGTGATGCGCGCGAACTTGTCGGGGTCGAGCGTGTCGAGGCTGACATTGACCCGGCGCACCCCGCAGGCGGCGAGGTCGGCGGCAAAGCGGGCCAGCTGGCTGCCGTTGGTGGTCAGCGTCAGTTCCCGCAGCGCGCCGGTGTCGAGATGCCGCGACATGGCGCGGAAGAAGGTCAGGATCCCCTTGCGCACCAGCGGTTCGCCGCCGGTGATCCGCAGCTTCTGCACGCCCATGTCCACGAAGGCGGTGCAGAGGCGGTCGAGTTCCTCGAGCGTCAGCAGGTCCGCCTTGGGCAGGAAGGTCATGTTTTCCGCCATGCAGTAGACGCAGCGGAAATCGCAGCGGTCCGTCACCGAGACGCGCAGATAGGTGATGGAACGGGCAAAGGGGTCGATCAGGGCCGTCATGGGGCGAAATGTATGGCCGGCGCGAACAGTCGTCCAGAGGAAAGCGTGGACGGGCGCGGCGGGGGCGACTACGGTCCGGGGATGATGCGCGCCCTGCTCCCGGTTCTTGCCCTGTCGCTGCTGGCTGCCTGCGGGCAGGTCAGCCTGCCCAACCCCTTTGCCCGCGCCGCGCCGCCCGCGGCCGGATCGCCGATCACGGGGCCTGCGGTCGAAACCTCGGCGCTGCCGGTGGCGGGCGGGGTGACGGCGGCGGCGCTGGACGGCACGACCGCGGCGGAACGGGCGGCGGCCACGGCGGCGGCGGCCCCGGGCGGGCGCGAGATCGGGCGCACCGTGGCCTCGCTGAGGGCGGTGACCGAGCCGGGGCTGTGGTTTGCCGCGCCCTTTGTCGCGGCGGTCGGGCCGGGGCGGGTGGTGCTGGCCAGCGGGGCGAGCGTTGCGGTCGAGCTGCGGCCGGGACCGGTGGCCGCGCTGTCGCTGGCGGGCTATCGCGCGCTGGCGCTGCCGCTGACGGACCTGCCCGCGGTGACGGTGCTGGCGGACTAGGCGGCAGGGGCCTGAGGGCCGGCCCGCGACGCGGGGCCGGGGGTGCGTGGCAGGCGGCGGTGCCCCGGCGGGATCGGCGCGGGCCGGCCCTCAGGCCCCTGCCGCCTAGTCCGCCAGCACCGTCACCGCGGGCAGGTCCGTCAGCGGCAGCGCCAG
>JACXUX010000101.1 GCA_014763725.1 Rhodobacterales bacterium | reverse complement strand
GAAGGGGGGCGGTTCGCCCCCCTTCACGCCTGCGTCAGGCCCCGCGACCTTCGCGCGCATCCCCATTGGCCCCGCGCCCCCCGCCGCATAAGATGCAGCGCAAATGCAGGGGGAGAGACGCCGATGATCGTGGAGCTTGGCCATTTCGCGCTGGCGCTGGCCTTCGTGGTCGCGCTGGTGCAGACGGTCGTGCCGCTGGCGGGCGCGCACTGGCGGCGGGCCGACTGGATGGCGGTGGCCGAAACTGCGGCCACAACGCAGTTCCTGCTGATCGCCTTTGCCTTTGCCGCGCTGACCTGGGCCTTCGTCACCTCGGACTTCAGCCTGGCGGTGGTGGTGGCCAACAGCCACACGCTGAAGCCGATGATCTACAAGATCTCGGGCGTGTGGGGCAACCATGAGGGGTCGCTGCTGCTGTGGGTGCTGATCCTGGCGCTGTTCGGGGCCTGCGCGGCCTGGTTCGGCGGCAACCTGCCGCCCACGCTGCGGGCCCGCGTGCTGGGGGTGCAGGGGTCGATCGGGGTGGCGTTCCTGGCCTTCACGCTGTTCACCTCGAACCCGTTCCTGCGGCTGGCGATCCCGCCGATGGACGGGCAGGACCTGAACCCGCTGCTGCAGGACCCGGGGCTCGCGTTCCACCCGCCCTTCCTCTACCTGGGCTATGTGGGCCTTTCGATGGCCTTTTCCTTTGCCGTGGCCGCGCTGCTCGAGGGCCGCGTCGATGCCGCCTGGGGCCGCTGGGTGCGGCCCTGGACTCTGGCCGCCTGGGTGTTCCTGACCATCGGCATCGGGCTGGGGTCGTGGTGGGCCTATTACGAACTGGGCTGGGGCGGGTTCTGGTTCTGGGATCCGGTGGAGAACGCCAGCTTCATGCCCTGGCTGATCGGGGCCGCCCTGCTGCATTCCGCCATCGTGGTGGAAAAGCGCGAGGCGCTGAAAAGCTGGACGATCCTGCTGGCGATCCTGGCCTTCGGCTTCTCGCTGATCGGCACCTTCATCGTGCGGTCGGGCGTGATAACCAGCGTGCATGCCTTTGCCAACGACCCCGAACGGGGGGTGTTCATCCTGCTGATCCTGGCGGTGTTCGTGGGCGGGTCGCTGACGCTGTTCGCCGCCCGCGCCGGGATCATGGAGGCCAAGGGCGTCTTTTCCATGGTCAGCCGCGAATCGGCACTGGTGGTGAACAACCTGCTGCTGGCGGTGGCGACCTTTGTCGTCTTTGTGGGCACGATCTGGCCGCTGCTGGCCGAACTGCTGTTCGACCGCAAGCTGTCGGTGGGCGCGCCCTTCTTCAACGCGGCCTTCACGCCCTTCATGCTGATCCTGGCGGTGGTGCTGCCGCTGGGCGCGATCCTGCCGTGGAAGCGCGCGCAGCTGGGCCGCAGCCTGGCCGCGATCTGGGGCGCGGGTGCGCTGGCGCTGGCGCTGGCGGGGCTGGTCTGGGCGATGCAGACCGGCCGGTCGGCGATGGGTCCCATCGGCGTGGCGCTGGGGGGCTGGCTGGTGTTCGGCGCGCTGGCCGACCTGTGGCTGCGCACCGGGCGCGGGGCGCTGGCGGGCCGGCTGGGCCGGCTGACGCGGCTGCCGCGGGCCGACTGGGGCAAGGCCACGGCGCATTCCGGCCTGGGCATCGTGATGTTCGCCATCGCCGGCATCTATGCCTGGGAACGTGAGGATATCCGCGTCGTCCAGGTGGGCGAGACCTTTGCCATGGCGCCCTATGACATCACCCTGGTCGATGTCGAACGGGTCCAGGGGCCCAACTACATCTCGACCATGGCCACGATGCGGGTGACCCGCGACGGGGCGGAGGTGGCGCTGCTGCGCCCCGAAAAGCGCGTATATCCCGTCAAGGCCATGCCCACGACCGAGGCCGCGATCGATTACGGCTTCTGGCGCGACATCTATCTGGTGATCGGCGATCCGCAGGACGGCGGCGGCTGGGCGGTGCGCAGCTACATCAAGCCCTTTGCCAACTGGCTGTGGGCGGGCTGCGTGATGATGGCGCTGGGCGGGCTGATCAGCCTGACCGACCGGCGCTATCGCGTGGCCGCCGGCGCCCGCCGCGCCCCCGCCGCCGTGCCGGCCGAGTGACGCCGATGCGCGCGCTGATCCTGGCCCTGATGCTGGCCGCCACGCCGCTGACCGCCCCGCCCGCGCTGGCCGTGCAGCCGGATGAGATCCTGGCCGACCCCGCGCTGGAATCCCGCGCGCGCGAGATTTCCAAGGGCCTGCGCTGCCTGGTCTGCCGGAACGAGAACATCGACGATTCGAACGCCGAACTGGCCCGCGACCTGCGCCTGCTGGTGCGCGAACGGCTGGTGGCGGGCGATACCGATGCCCAGGTCGTCGATTTCGTCGTGGCGCGCTATGGCGAATATGTGCTGCTGAACCCCACGGGGCGGGGATCGAACTGGATCCTGTGGTATGCGGGCCCGGCGATGCTGCTGGGCGGGCTGGCGGTGGCGGGCCTCTATCTGCGGCGCCGGTCCCGCACGCCCGAGGCCACCGCCACCCCCCTGACCGAGGCGGAACGTCAGCGCCTGGATGAGCTGATGCGCAGCTGACGCGGCGTTCCCCTTGGCCGCGCCCCGCCCCCCGCCTAGTCTGGTGCGAAACGGGGGGGGCTGCATGACGACGGTGCTTTTCGATCTGGCCGACGGGGTGGCGACACTGACGCTGAACCGCCCCGGCGTGATGAACGCCCTGAACAGCGCGATGCGGGCGGACCTGCGCCAGGCCATCGCCCGGGCCGCCGATCAGGCGCGGGTGCTGGTGCTGACCGGGGCGGGGCGGGCCTTCTGTTCCGGGCAGGACCTGGCCGAGGCCGCGCCCGGCGCGGTCGACCTGGGCCGCGTGCTGGCCGAGGAATATGAGCCCCTGCTGACCGACCTGACCGCTTGCCCGATCCCGACGCTGGCCGCGGTGAACGGGGCCGCGGCCGGGGCGGGGGCCAATCTGGCGCTGGCCTGCGATGTGGTCATCGCGGCCGAAGGCGCGCGCTTCATCCAGGCCTTTACCCGGATCGGGCTGATCCCCGATGCGGGTGGAACCTGGGTGCTGCCGCGGCAGATCGGGCTGGCGCGCGCCATGGGCGCCATGCTGTTCGCCGAACCCGTCCCCGCGCGCCAGGCCGCCGACTGGGGCATGATCTGGCAGGCCGTGCCCGATGCCGACCTGGCCGCGACCGTGGCCCAGCGCGCGGCCCAGCTGGCCGCGGGCCCCACCGCCGCCTATCGCGCGCTGAAACAGGCGCTGCGGGCGGGGCTGTCGAACGACCTGGCCACCCAGCTCGCGCTCGAGGCGCGGCTGCAGGACGGCTGCGGCCAGAGCCAGGACTTCGCCGAAGGCGTCGCAGCCTTTCTGGACAAGCGCGCGCCCCGCTTTGCCGGGCGCTAGGCCGGGCTAGAGGATGCTGACCAGCGCCGTGTCGCGCACCAGCGCCGCGGTCCAGGGCGCGCCGCCCGCGGCCAGGATCGCCTGATCGACCCGCAGCGCATCCGCCCCCAGGCTGCCCAGGTCGGGCAGGTCCGGCAGCCCCGACCAGTCGCGCAGCGGCGCGGGGCCCAGGATCGGCTCGACCGACGCATTGTAGCCCCCCGGCCGGCGCGCCTGCGCCAGCAGCTCGGGCGGGATGCGGAAGCCCTGGCCAAAGGGCGGATGGGCCAGCGCCAGATCGCCCATCGCCTTGTATCCCGGAAAGGGCCGCCCGTCGCGGTTGGCCAGATACAGCAGATAGAGCAGGTTCCCCCCGATCGAGGGATTCACGTTCCCCGCCGGCGGCTGCAGCCCCGCGATGCCCGTCTGCCGGCCGAAGTCGCGGCAGATGTCGCCGCCCTCCAGCCGGGCCAGGTCGAACCAGCGCAGCCGCAGGTCCCCCACCGCGCGCCAGCGCGCCAGGAACACCGACAGGTCGCCGAACTTCTGCAGATATTCGCCAAAGGGCACGGCGCGCCGCTGCGCCTGCAGCACCTGCCGCCAGGCCGAAACGGCATAATCCACGCATTCGCGCAGATAGCAGACGACGACCACCTGCCGCGGCGCCAGCAGATCGACCGCCGCCCGCAGCCGCTGCAGATGGCGGACGTTCTGCAACCCCTCGGCCGAGATCAGCACGGTTTCGGCCCCCGCCGCGCGGCGCTCGGCCTCGATCGCGGCCATCAGCCCGGGCACCGTGCTGCCCGTTGTCAGATTGGGGTTCATCTGCCGCGCCAGCGGGTTGTGCGCATTGGTCTGGCCGCGCCCCGTGGCGGGATAGATCACCCCCTGCGCCCGCAGCACGTCGCCGCTGCGGGCGAGGCAATGCTGCAGGGCCGAGGTTCCGGTCTTGTGCCGGCCGATGTGCAGGATCAGCGTCTCGAAGGCCATGACCGGACCGGGCCGCCGGTCACTGGCCGCGCGCCAGCGCCGCCACCCCGGTCCGCGCCACCTCGCGCAGGCCCAGCGGCCGCATCAGCTCGGCAAAGGCGTCGATCTTCTCGGGCGTGCCCGTCATCTCGAAGACAAAGCTTTCCAGCGTGGAATCCACCACATTGGCGCGAAAGATCTCGGCCAGGCGCAGCGCCTCGATCCGCACCTCGCCCCGGCCGGCCACCTTGATCAGCGCCAGTTCGCGCTGGACCGAGGGCCCCTCGACGGTCAGGTCATGCACCTCGTGCACCGGCACCATGCGCCCCAGCTGGGCCTTGATCTGCTCGATCACCTGCGGCGTGCCGCGGGTGACGATGGTGATGCGGCTGCGGTGGCCGGTGTGGTCGGTCTCGGCCACGGTCAGGCTGTCGATGTTGTAGCCGCGGCCCGAAAACAGCCCGATCACGCGGGCCAGCACGCCCGGTTCGTTGTCCACCAGCACGGCCAGCGTATGGGTCTCGATGACCTCGGCATGCGGATCGCGCAGGTCATAGGCCGAATGGCTCGACGCGCCCTTCTTGATGTTCAGCGGCGACATGACGCCTGTTCCTTCCTCTTGACGGAAATACCCCGGGGGTCCGGGGGCAGCGCCCCCGGCCTTGCCGCGTCAGACCAGCACCGCGCCGGCCGCCTTGATCGCACCCTCGGTGTCGGCGTCGCCCAGCAGCATCTCGTTGTGCGGCTTGCCGCTGGGGATCATGGGGAAGCAGTTCTCGTGCTTTTCCACCAGGCAGTCGAAGACCACCGGACCGTCATGCGCCAGCATCGCGCGGATCGCATCGTCCAGGTCGCGCGGGTTGTCGCAGCGGATCCCCTTGCAGCCGAAGGCCTCGGCCAGTTTCACGAAGTCGGGCAGGCTCTCGCTCCAGCTCTGGCTGTAGCGGCCGCCGTGCAGCAGGTCCTGCCACTGGCGTACCATGCCCAGGCGTTCGTTGTTCAGGATGAACTGCTTGACCGGGGCGCGGAACTGGATCGCGGTGCCCATTTCCTGCATGTTCATCAGCCAGCTGGCCTCGCCCGCCACGTTGATGACCAGCGCCTCGGGGTGGGCGATCTGCACGCCGATGCTGGCGGGCAGGCCATAGCCCATGGTGCCCAGTCCCCCGCTGGTCATCCAGCGGTTGGGCTGGTCGAAGTGCAGGTATTGCGCGGCCCACATCTGGTGCTGGCCGACCTCGGTCGCGATGTAGCGCTGCGGGTGGTCCTTGGTCAGGGCCTGCAGCCGTTCCATCGCATATTGCGGCTTGATCGTGCGTTCGCTGGGCCGGTAATCCAGGCAGCGCACGGCCTTCCACTGGTCGATCCGGGCCCACCATTTCGCCAGGCCCTCGCGGTTGGTCTTGCGGCCGCGCGCCTTCCAGATGCGCAGGGCATCTTCCAGCACATGGGCCACGTCGCCCACGATCGGCACGTCGACGCGGATCACCTTGTTGATCGAGGACGGGTCGATGTCGATGTGCACCTTGCGCGAATGCGGGCTGAAGTCCTTGACCCGGCCGGTGATGCGGTCGTCGAAGCGGGCGCCCACGTTGATCATCAGGTCGCAACCGTGCATCGCCAGGTTCGCCTCATAGAGGCCGTGCATCCCCAGCATGCCCAGCCAGTTCTGACCGCTGGCCGGATAGGCGCCCAGGCCCATCAGCGTCGAGGTGACGGGGAACCCGGTCGCGTCGACCAGTTCGCGCAAGAGCTGGCTGGCCGCCGGCCCCGAGTTGATGACGCCGCCGCCGGTGTAGAAGATCGGCCGCTCGGCGGTTTCCATCATCTCGACCAGGCGGGTGATCGCCTCGATGTCGCCCTTGACGCGGGGCTGGTAATGGGCGGTGCGTGCCTTCTGCGGCGGGGTATAGTCGGCGGTGGCGAACTGCACGTCCTTGGGGATGTCGATCAGCACCGGACCCGGGCGGCCCTGGGTGGCCACATGGAACGCCTGGTGGATGGTTTCCGCCAGTTTCGCGGTGTCCTTGACCAGCCAGTTGTGTTTCGTGCAGGGGCGGGTGATGCCGACGGTGTCGGCCTCCTGAAAGCCGTCGGTGCCGATCATGAAGGTGGGCACCTGGCCCGTCAGCACGACCAGCGGGATCGAATCCATCAGCGCATCGACCAGGCCCGTCACCGCATTGGTGGCGCCGGGGCCGCTGGTCACCAGCACCACTCCCGGCTTGCCGGTGGACCGGGCATAGCCCTCGGCCATGTGGACGGCGCCCTGTTCGTGGCGCACCAGGATGTGGTGGATGTCGTTCTGCTGGAAGAGTTCGTCATAGATCGGCAGCACGGCGCCGCCCGGATAGCCGAAGACCACCTCGACCCCCTGGTCCTTCAGCGCCTGGACCACCATCTTCGCGCCGGTCATCTGACCCTTCATCGTCCTCTCCTTCGACTGCGCCGCTGCGCAACAAAAAGCCCCCGGGGGTTGACCGGGGGCGCATGGGGAACCGTTCTGGCTGTCCGTTACCGGCCCATGCGCCTTTCCCCTACAAGAAGGATGACCGAAGCCATGCCCACCCCCGTCTGGCCTGCGGGCGGACACTAGGGTGCCGCGCCGGGGGCGTCAATGGCAAAACAACACAGAAAACTGCGCGCGATGCGGCAAAATGTTTCCGGATGTTGCGCGCGGCGGCCCCTGCGGGGGAACATCTGCAAAATCGGGCCGGCCAGCGCGGGGGCGGCGGCGATGCTGCGGTGTCATTTTCGTGTCACATGGATGTAATCCGGCTGCGATGCCGAAATCCTGGGGTGCGCACAGCTCTTCTGCGGGCGAGTGCCACATGTCCCTTCACAGCAGGAAAACGCCATGAAAGGCGTGGACCTCAACGACCTGTCCTTTGACGAGATTGACGAGCTGCGCGACCCGCGCCCGGAAACGACCGACTTCGACCGCGTGGTCGAGGTCGCCGTCACCCGCCGCGGCTCTCTGGCCGGGCTGATCGCCTTCGGTTCGGGCGCGGCGGCCATGGGCACGCTGATGTCGACGACCAGCGCCCAGGCGCAGGGTGCGGCCAGCCGCTTTGCCTTCCGTCCGATCCCGATCGCGACCGACTTCACCGTCCACGCTCCCGAAGGCTACGAATGGCAGATCCTGGCCCGCTGGGGCGATGCGCTGTTCTCGGACGCCCCGGCCTTCGACCCGGCGACCGGCATCCCCGCCCAGGGGTCCGACCGCGTGTTCGGCGAGAACACCGACGGGATGGAACCGTTCAACATCCGCGGCCATCAGGTGATCGCGGTCAAACACGAATACGTCAACCCCGACATCAACCTGCCCGCCGCGCAGGAAGGCAAGCCCGCCTCGGCCGATGACCTGCGGCTGCTGCAGAACCTGCAGGGCGTGACGGTGATGGAGATCGCCGAAGGCCCCGAGGGCTGGGCGATCGTCAAGGATAGCCCCTTCAACCGCCGCATCCACCATGACACGCCGATGCAGATCACCGGCCCCGCCGCCGGTCACGACCTGCTGAAGACCGAGGCCGACCCGACCGGTACCGCCTCGCTGGGCACCTTCAACAACCGCGGCGCGGGCAAGACCCCCTGGGGCACCTACCTGACCTGCGAGGAAAACTTCAACAGCTACTTCGGCTCGACCCTGCCCAAGGAACAGGCCGACGCGGCACGGCCCGACCACTTCAAGCGCTATGGCATCGGCGCCGAGACGGTCTACGACTACCAGAAGTTCGACGCCCGCTTCGACTGGTCCAAGACCCCGAACGAGCCCCTGCGCGCGGGCTATGTGGTGGAAATCGACCCGGCCGACACGACCTCGACCCGCAGGAAGCGCACCGCCCTGGGCCGCTTCAAGCACGAGAACGCCGCCTGCGCGCTGACCAACAACAGCCGCCGCAAGCCCGAGGGCAAGAACGCCGGCGGCGATGCGATGGAACCGGTGGCCGGCAGCCCCAACCCGCGCGCCGAGAACGGCGATGGCCAGATCGTGCGCTGGTATCCCGAGGCCGAGGACCACGCCGCGCCGCGCTTCCGCTGGGATCTGTCTGTGATGGCCGGCAACCCGGTCGTGCATGCGGGCAGCGACAAGGCGGGGTCGGCCAACATCAACGAGGGCAACCTGTTCAACTCGCCCGACGGGATGATGTTCGACACGACCGGCCTGCTGTGGATCCAGACCGATGGCGAGGATACCAACGACGGCGGCTTCGCCGGCCACGGCAACAACCAGATGCTGGCGGGCGACCCGGCCACGGGCCGCATCGAGCGCTTCCTGACCGGGCCGAACGGGGCCGAGGTGACGGGCCTGACCTGGTCGTCGGACCGCCGCACGATGTTCGCGGGCATCCAGCACCCCGGCGGCAACTTCCCCGATGGCGAAGGCCGCCTGCCGCGGTCGTCGATCGTGGCGGTCCGCCGCACCGACGGCGCGCTGGTCGGCTGATCCGCCCCGCCCGGGTGACAACGGCGAAGGCCCCCGCATCCGCGGGGGCCTTCTGCCTTACTGCATCAGCGCGACATAGCCGCCATAGGCCGCCAGCAGCCCCGCCCCCGCCCAGCGCGGGATG
>JACXUX010000100.1 GCA_014763725.1 Rhodobacterales bacterium | reverse complement strand
GCCGTGTCGGGGGCGGGGGCGCCGGCCAGGGTGGCCGCGGCCTCGGATGTCAGGATGCGGCCGATGAGCGCGCAGTCCTGCGGCGTGAAGGTCAGCGGCAGGCGCAGGTCGATCAGCGTGGCCAGCACCGCATCGGTGCGCGGGAGCGGCGCGGGGTCGGCAAAGGCCCAGTGGTCGTAGCGGCTGGTATAGGCCACGGGATCGGGGGCGCCGAACCATTTCAGCTCGACCCCGCGGGCGGCGGCGCGGGCCAGGAAGGTGCGGATCTGCCCGAGGTCCCAGCCGGGCAGGCGGAACTGGAAGGACGAGCCCACGAAATCCTCGGCCTGGGGGCGGGGGATCAGGGCCACGCCCGGGGCCCCGTCCAGCGCGGCGGCCAGGCTGTCGTAGAGCAGCCGCCAGCGGCGCACCCGGTCGGCCAGCAGCGGCAGCTGGGCGCGCAGGATCGCCGCGCGCAGGTTGTCCATCCGGCCCGAGATGTTGGGCATCTGCAGCCGCAGGTCGCGGAAGGTTTCGGGCGGCGGGGCGGCGCGGTGGCGTTCGTAGAGCATGTAGCTGCCCGACAGCAGCACGGCGCGCGCCATCAGGTCGGCGTCGTCGGTGGTGATCAGCCCGCCTTCGCCGGAATTCACATGCTTGTAGGTCTGGGTCGAATAGCAGGCCATCCGCCCGTGCCGGCCCGAGGGCAGGCCGCGCCACTGCGCGCCCATGGTATGGGCGCAATCCTCGACCAGCGTGACGCCGGCTGCATCGGCCCAGGTCATCAGCGCCTCCATGTCGGTCACATGGCCGCGCATGTGCGACAGCAGCAGCACGCGCGCCCCGCTGGCCGCGGCCTTGTGCGCGAGGTCCTCGGGGTCGATGGTCAGCGCCTCGGTCACCTCGACGAAGACGGGCCGGGCGCCCAGGGACACGATCGCGCCCGGCACCGGGGCCAGGGTGAAGCCGTTCGACAGCACCGCATCGCCCGGGCCCACCCCCAGCGCCCGCAGCGCGCAGGCCATCGCATAGCCGCCCGAGGCGACCGCGAGGCAGTAGCGCGCGCCGGTCAGGGCGGCGAATTCCTCCTCGAGCCGGGCGGTTTCGGACACCTCGCCCGGGGCGGTGTTGTAGCGGTGCAGGCGGCCGTGGCGCAGGACGGCCAGCGCGGCGTCGATCCCTGCCTCGGGGATGGGTTCCTGCTGGGTGAAGCTGCCGGTGAAACGATCCATGCCCCGGGTTGTGGGGGCGACCGCGCCGCGGGTCAAGCGGGGATCAGCCGACCGGCCAGCGCGGGCAGGTCGTCGAAATGGTGCAGCAGCGCCGCGGGGTTCAGCCGGGCGATCCCCGCGCCCTCGGGGCCAAAGGCGACCAGCGCCACGGGCACCCCCGCGGCGGCCCCGGTGCGGACGTCGGTCTCGCTGTCGCCGACCAGCAGGGCGCGGGCCGGATCGCCGCCGGCCCAGGCGATGGCGGTGTGCAGCGGCGCGGGATCGGGCTTGCGCTGGGCCAGCGTGTCGGCCCCCACCAGCGCCGCGAACAGGTCGCGCACGCCCAGCCGTCGCAGCAGATCCTCGGCCAGCGCCTGGGGCTTGTTGGTGCAGATCGCGGTGGCGAAGCCTGCCTGCCGCAGCGCCGTGACCGAGGCGACCGCCCCGGGATAAAGCCGCGTGTGCACGTCGATCGCGCCGGCATAGGCGGCCAGCAGCCGGGGATACCAGGCGTCGACGACCGTTTCATCCAGCCGGCCCAGGCGCGACAGGCCCAGCCGCAGCATGGCCCGCCCGCCGTTCAGCGCGGTGCCGGCATCGGCCGGGCCCAGCAGATCGCCCGCCCCCATGTCGCGAAAGCAGGCATTGGCCGCCGCCAGCAGATCGCCCGAGGTATCGGCCAGCGTGCCGTCCAGATCGAAGACCACACAGCGCATGGGTGAAACCTGCCGAAATCCCGCGTGAGCCGCGGCCCCTTCCGGCCCGCGCCTGCCGCAGGTAGAACGGCCGGGCGTCAAAGGAAAGGGGCATCATGGCCGTTTCGCTGATCGTTCTGGCCGCGGGGCAGGGCAGCCGGATGAATTCCGACCTGCCCAAGGTGCTGCATCCGCTGGCCGGTGCGCCGCTGCTGCACCATGCGCTGCGGGCGGGGTTCGCGCTGGACCCGTCGCGCGTGGTGGTGGTGACGGGGCATGAGGCCGCGCAGGTCGAGGCCGCCGCCCGCGCCTTTGACCCCGCGGTCGAATGCGTCCGCCAGGATCCGCAGCTGGGCACCGCCCATGCCGTGGACCAGGCCGCGCCGCTGCTGGCGGGGGCCGCGGGCGAGGCGATCGTGCTTTACGGCGACACGCCCTTTGTCCGGCCCGAGACGTTGCAGGCGATGCTGCACGCCCGCGCCCGCCATGCCGTGGTGGTGCTGGGCTTTCGCCCCGCCGACCCCGCCCGCTATGGCCGGCTGGTCACGCAGGGCGAAGGGCTGGAGCGCATCGTCGAATGGAAGGACGCGACCGAGGCCGAACGCGCGATCGGGCTGTGCAACTCGGGCGTGGTCTGTGCCTCGGCCGGGGTGCTGTTCGATCTGGTCGCGCGGGTGGGCAAGGACAATGCCGCGGGCGAATACTATCTGACCGACATCGTGGAACTGGCGCGCGCGCAGGGCCTGTCGGCGGGCGTGGTGGAATGTGACGCCTGGGAAACCCTGGGCATCAACACGCGCGCCGAGCTGGCCGCGGCCGAGGCGGCCTTTCAGGCGCGCGCCCGGGCCGCCGCGCTGGACGATGGCGTGACCCTGACCGCGCCCGAAACCGTCTGGTTCGGCTATGACACGGTGGTCGGCCGCGATGCGGTGGTGGGGCCGAACGTGATCTTCGGCCCCGGCGTCACGGTGGAATCGGGGGCCGAGATCCGCGGCTTCTGCCATCTGGAAGGCTGCCACATCAGCCGCGGCGCGACGGTGGGCCCCTTTGCCCGGCTGCGCCCCGGCGCCGAACTGGCCGAGGATGTGCATGTGGGCAACTTCGTCGAGATCAAGAACTCGGTCCTCGACCAGGGCGTCAAGGTGGGCCACCTGACCTATCTGGGCGATGCCCGCGTGGGCGAGGGCACGAACATCGGCGCGGGCACGGTGACCTGCAACTATGACGGCGTGTCCAAGCACCGCACGGTGATCGGGGCGCGCGCCTTCATCGGGTCGGACACGATGCTGGTCGCGCCGGTCACCGTGGGGGCGGGGGCGATGACCGCCAGCGGGTCGGTGATCACCGAAAACGTGCCCGACGACGCGCTGGCCGTGGCCCGGGCGCGCCAGGTGAACAAGGCGGGCTTTGTCCCCCGATTGTTCGAAATGTTCAAGGCAGCCCGGGCTGCCGCGCGCAAGGACGGCTGAAGATGTGCGGAATTGTAGGGATCCTCGGCCGGCATGAGGTCGCGCCGCTGCTGGTCGAGGCGCTGAAGCGGCTGGAATACCGCGGCTATGACAGCGCGGGCATCGCCACGGTGAACCAGGGCCGGCTGGACCGCCGCCGCGCCGTGGGCAAGCTGATCAACCTGTCCGACCGGCTGGTGCACGAACCCCTGGCGGGCAAGGCGGGCATCGGCCACACCCGCTGGGCCACCCATGGCGCCGCGACCGAGGCCAATGCCCACCCCCATCGCGCAGGCCCCGTCGCCGTGGTCCACAACGGCATCATCGAGAACTTCCGCGACCTGCGCGCCGAACTGGCCGCCGCGGGCTATCCGGCCCGGACCGAGACCGATACCGAAACCGTGGCCCTGCTGGCGCAGATGTTCATCGACCGCGGCCTGCCCCCGGTCCAGGCCGCGCAGCAGACGCTGCACCGGCTGCACGGCGCCTTTGCGCTGTGCTTCCTGTTCGAGGGCGAGGACGACCTGATCATCGCCGCCCGCAAGGGCAGCCCGCTGGCCATCGGCCATGGCGAGGGCGAGATGTATGTGGGATCGGACGCCATCGCGCTGGCGCCGCTGACCGACCGGATCACCTATCTGGAAGAGGGCGACTGGGCCTTGATCACCCGCGCCGGCGCCACGATCCACGACGCGGCGGGACGGCTGGCCAACCGCCCCGAAACCCGCATCCAGATCGACAGCGCCCGGATCGAGAAGGCCGGCTACCGCCATTTCATGGCCAAGGAAATCGCCGAACAGCCCGTGGTTCTGGCCGATGCGCTGCGCCACTATGCGGGGGCCGAGGGCAGCCTGCGCCTGCCTGCGGACATGGACTTTTCCCGCGTCGACCGGCTGGTGCTGGTGGCCTGCGGCACGGCGGGCTATGCCGGGCAGGTGGCGAAATACTGGTTCGAACAGATCGCGGGCCTGCCCTGCGATGTCGATATCGCCAGCGAGTTCCGCTATCGCGACCCGGTCCTGTCGCCCGCCAGCTGGGCCGTCTTCATCAGCCAGTCGGGCGAGACGGCCGACACCCTGGCCGCGCTGCGCCATGCCCGCGACCGGGTGGCGCGCATCGTGGCGGTGGTGAACGTGCCCACCTCGTCCATCGCGCGGGAAAGCGACGTGGTGTTGCCGATCCTGGCGGGGGTCGAGGTCGGCGTCGCCTCGACCAAGGCCTTCACCGCCCAGCTGATGATGCTGGCGCTGATGGCGCTGAAGGCGGGGGTCGATCGCGGCCGGCTGGATGCGGCCGGGCTTGCCGCGCATCTGGACGCGCTGCGCGCCCTGCCCGGGCTGATGAACCATGCGCTGGGGCTGGAACGCGATATCGCGCGGCTTGCCGAAAACCTGGCCGAGGCGCAGGACATCCTGTTCCTGGGCCGCGGCGCGATGTTCCCGCTGGCCCTGGAAGGCGCCCTGAAGCTGAAGGAAATCAGCTACATCCACGCCGAAGGTTATGCATCGGGCGAACTGAAGCACGGCCCCATCGCGCTGATCGACGCGCGCGTGCCGGTGATCGTGCTGGCCCCGCGCGACGCCCTGTTCGAAAAGACCGTGTCCAACATGCAGGAAGTGATGGCCCGCCACGGCCGCGTCGTGCTCTTGTCCGATGCCGCGGGGATCGAGGCCGCGGGCCAGGGCATCTGGCGCGCGCTGCGCCTGCCGGAAACCACGCCGCTGGCGGCACCGATCCTCTATGCCGTGCCGGCGCAGCTGATCGCCTATCACACCGCCATCGCCAAGGGCACCGATGTCGACCAGCCGCGCAACCTGGCCAAGTCCGTGACGGTGGAATGATGGCGCGGCAGTTTCCCGCCTTCGAACCCGAACATCTGGACTTCATCGCCGCCCAGCCGGTGTTCTTTGTCGCCACCACGGCGCCGGGGGCGCGGATCAACCTGTCGCCCAAGGGGATGGACAGCCTGCGCGTGACCGCGCCCGACCGGCTGGTCTGGCTGAACCTGACCGGGTCGGGCAACGAAACCGCCGCGCATCTGCGGCTGGACGACCGGATGACGGTGATGTGGTGCAGCTTCGGCCCGCGGCCGCTGATCCTGCGCGCCTGTGGCCGGGCGCGGCTGGTGTATCCGGGCGATCCGGGGGCGGCGGCGCTGTTCGACCTGCTGCCCGCCCAGCCCGGCGCGCGCCAGGCGGTGCAGCTGGCGGTCGATCTGGTGCAGAGCTCTTGCGGCTATGGCGTGCCGCAGGCCCGGGACATGGCCGAACGCCCCACCCTGCGCCACTGGGCCGAGGAGGCAAGGGGCGAGGACGGCCTGCGCGCCTACCGCGCCGAGAAGAACCGCCGCAGCCTGGACGGTCTGCCGACCGGCCTTGATGCCGACCGGGATCGCCCGTCATGACCCCGCCCGTCGATCAGGCGCTGGCCCAGCTGCAGGCCCGGGCCGACCCGGACCGCGCCGCCGTCATGGCCGCCCAGCACCGGGCAACGCGCCGCTATCTGGGCCTGCCCGGCCCCGCGATCGCGGCCCTGGTCGAGGACTGGCGCGACGGCGCCACGGTCGCGGACCGGCTGCAGCTGGCCGCCGCGCTGTGGGACAGCGACGTGCATGAGGCGCGCGTGGCCGCGACCAAGCTGGTCACTCAGGCGCGCATCCGTCCCGATGCCGCGGTCTGGGACCTGATCTGCCGCTGGGTGCCCCAGGTCGACGGGCTGGCGCTGGCCGATCTGGTGGCCACCGCCGGGCAGAAACGCCTGGTGGCCGACCCCGTGCGGCTGGACCTCGTCGCGACCTGGGTCCGCGACCCGCGGCCCTGGACGCGGCGCATGGCGCTGGCGATGACGCTGCCCTGGGCCAAGATGGCCTTTCCCAAGCCCGCCGATCTGGCCGTGCGCGACCGGGTGCTGGGCTGGGCCGCCGATCTGGCGGCCGACCCCGACCGGCTGGTGCAGCGCGCGGTGGCGGGCTGGCTGCAGGACCTGTCGCGCCACGATGCCGACCGCGCCCGCGCCTGGCACGCCGTCCGGGGCGACCGGCCCTAGCGCGGCGCGCGGCTTACTTCGCCGGGGTGCGATAGGTCATCCGCCGCACCGACCCGGTCTTGGACCGCATCAGCAGCGTTTCGGTGGTCAGCCAGCCCGGCTCGCGCCGGATGCCCGACAGGATAGAGCCGGTGGTCACGCCGGTCGCGGCAAAGATCACGTCGGCGGTCACCATCTCGTCCCGGGTATAGATGCGGTTCAGATCCTTGATCCCGGCCTTGGCCGCGCGGGCGCGTTCGTCATCGTTGCGGAACAAGAGCTTGCCGTAGATCTGCCCGCCCATGCATTTCAGCGCGGCCGCAGCCAGCACGCCCTCGGGCGCGCCGCCCGAACCCATGTACATGTCGATCCCGGTCTTTTCCGGTTCGGCACAGTGGATGACGCCGGCCACGTCGCCATCGGTGATCAGCCGGATCGCCGCCCCGGTCGAGCGGACCTCGGCGATCAGGTCCTGATGGCGCGGGCGTTCCAGGATGCAGACGGTGATGTCCTGCGGCGCGCAGCCGCGCGCGGCGGCCAGCGCCTGCACCCGTTCGGCGGGCGCCATGTCCAGCGTCACCGTGTCGGGCGCATGGCCCGGGCCGATCGCCAGCTTTTCCATGTAGACATCGGGGGCATGCAGCAGCGTGCCGCGCGGCGCCATGGCGATCACGGTCAGCGCGTTCGGCATGTCCTTGGCGGTCAGCGTCGTGCCCTCGAGCGGGTCGAGCGCGATGTCCACCGCGGGGCCGTGGCCGGTGCCCACCTCCTCGCCGATGTAGAGCATCGGCGCCTCGTCGCGCTCGCCCTCGCCGATCACGACGACGCCGGCGATGTCCAGCAGGTTCAGCTGGTCGCGCATGGCGTTCACGGCGGCCTGGTCGGCGGCCTTTTCGTCGCCTCGGCCGATCAGCTGGGCCGAGGCCAGCGCCGCCGCCTCGGACACCCGGGCAAGGCCCAGCGACAGCAGGCGGTCGTGAAACTGGACGGCTTCGGCCATGCGGGTGGTATCGGCCATGGGTAACCCCTTGAGTCAGAGTGCATCGGAAATCCCGACCCTGTTAGCCGGGGGTTCGCGCCGCGGCAAGCGTGCTGGCGCTAACGCCGCAGGGCGGCGTGGGCGGCGGGCGGGCAGAGGGGCGCTGCCCCTCGGCGCTGACGCGCCTCACCCCGGGGTATTTGGGTCAAGAGGAAGGGGCTGCGGCTTCCTCTTGACCCAAATACCCCCGCCGGAGGCGAAGGCCGGGGCCGCATGCGCGGCCGGGGGTCAGACCTCTTCGATGCGGATCGCGACGGGGTCGCCCACCACCACGCCGGTGGCGGCAAAGCGGGTCAGGGCATGGGCCACATCGGCGGGGGCGGCCTTGTGCGTGACGATCAGCACCGGGGCCTCGGCGCCTTCGTGGCCATACTGGCGCATGCGGTCGATGCTGACGCCGGCCTCGCCCAGGGCGGTGGCGATCTTGGCCAGCGCGCCGGGCTTGTCCAGCAGCGTCATGCGCAGATACCAGGCCGCGGGCGTGGCCGAGCGGGCGGGGATCGGCGTGGCGAGGCTGGCCGCGGGCTGGCCGAAGACCGGCAGGCGCTGGCCGCGCGCCAGGTCGATGACGTCGGCCATCACCGCGCTGGCGGTGGGGGCGGCGCCCGCGCCCGGGCCGCGCAGCACGATCTGGCCCACCGCGTCGCCTTCCAGCACCACCATGTTGGTGCCGCCGGGCAGCTGGCCCAGCGGGCTGTCGGCCGGCACGAGGCAGGGCGTCATCCGCTGTTCCAGGCCGCGGCCCGTCATCTGCGCCACGCCCAGCAGCTTGATGCGATAGCCCATGTCGGCGGCGCGGCGGATATCGTCGATGCTGACCGCGCCGATGCCCTGCAGCTCGACCGCATCGAAGCTGACGCGGGTGCCGAAGGCGATGGCGGCCAGCAGGCTGAGCTTGTGGCCCGCGTCGATGCCGCCCACGTCGAGGTTGGGGTCGGCCTCGAGATAGCCCAGCTGGCGCGCCTCTTCGAAGACCTGGGCATAGGACAGGCCGGTGCTTTCCATCCGCGTCAGGATGTAGTTGCAGGTGCCGTTCATCACCCCCATCACGCGGCGGATGCCGTTGGCGGCCAGGCCTTCGGTCAGGGTCTTGATGACCGGGATGCCGCCGGCGACGGCGGCCTCGAACCGGATGGTGCGGCCCGCGGCCTCGGCCTGCAGGGCCAGGGCCTGGCCCTGATGCGCGAGCAGCGCCTTGTTGGCGGTGACGACATCCTTGCCCGCCGCAAGGGCGGCGCGGGTGACGTCGAGGGCGGCGCCATCGTGGCCGCCCATCACCTCGACCAGGACGTCGACATCGTCGCGGCGGGCCAGGGTCACCGCATCCTCGGCCCAGGCATAGGCCGACAGGTCGGCGTCGCGGTTGCGGGTCCGGTCGCGCGCGGTGACGGCGGTGATCACGACCGGGCGGCCGGCGCGGGCGGCGATCAGCGCGGCCTGGCGCTGGACGATCTGCACCACGCCGATGCCGACGGTTCCCAGACCGGCAAGACCGAGGCGAAGGGGGGCGGCGGGCATGGGGATCTCCGT
>JACXUX010000099.1 GCA_014763725.1 Rhodobacterales bacterium | reverse complement strand
CCACCACCCCGAACGTCGAAGGCTACCAGATTGCCGAATACAAGGGCATCGTCGTGGGCGAGGCGATCCTGGGCGCCAACGTGTTCCGCGACATCTTCGCCGGCATCACCGACATCGTCGGCGGCCGGTCCGGCGCCTATGAGAAATCGCTGGCCGAGGCGCGCGCCGCCGCCCTGGGCGAGCTGGAGGACCGCGCCCGCGCCCTGGGCGCCAATGCGGTCGTAGGCGTCGATCTGGATTACGAGGTGATCAACAACATGCTGATGGTGTCGGCCAGCGGCACGGCGGTGCGCCTTGGCTGAGACGGCGCCGCCCCTGACCCTGCCCCCCGAAGAGGCCCGCGCGCTGCGTTCGGCCTATGCGGGCGCGGACACGATCCTGGAATACGGGTCGGGCGGCTCGACCGTGCTGGCGGCGGGGATGGCGGGCAAGACGGTGTTTTCCGTCGAGAGCGATGCGGGCTTCCTGACCCGGCTGCAGGACTGGTTCGCGGCCAATCCGCCGGCCGCGCGGCTGCATCTGCACCATGCCGACATCGGCCCCACCGCCGACTGGGGCCGCCCGGCGGACGAAAGCGCCTTTCGCAAATGGCCGGGCTATCCGATTTCCGTCTGGGACCGGGCGGATTTCGTCCACCCCGATGTGGTGCTGATCGACGGGCGGTTCCGCGTGGCCTGCCTGCTGACCACGGCCTTTCGCATCCTGCGCCCGGTGGTGGCGCTGTTTGACGACTATGCCCCGCGCCGGGCCTATCACGCGGTCGAGACGCTGCTGCGCCCCGCCGCGATGGTGGGCCGGATGGCGCGGTTCGATCTGGTGCCCCTGGCCGTGCCCGCCGACCGGCTGGCCTGGGTGCTGCGCTTCTACGGTCAGCCCGTCTGACCCCGACCAAGGAAACCAAGAATGCTGACGATCAAGAACCTTCATGTCGAGCTGGAAGACGACGGCAAGCAAATCCTGAAGGGCGTGGACCTGACGGTCGAACCCGGCACCGTCCATGCGATCATGGGCCCGAACGGGTCGGGCAAGTCGACGCTGTCCTATGTGCTGGCCGGGCGCGAGGGCTATCGCGTCACCGAAGGCAGCGCCACGCTGGACGGCGCCGACATCCTGGCGATGGAGCCCGAGGAACGCGCCGCCGCGGGCCTGTTCCTGGCCTTCCAGTATCCGGTCGAAATCCCGGGCGTGGGCAACATGACCTTCCTGCGCACCGCGGTGAACGCCCAGCGCAAGGCGCGGGGCGAGCCGGAACTGAGCGCGGGCGAGTTCCTCAAGGCCGTGCGCGCCAAGGCCGCCAGCCTGAAGATCGACGCCGAGATGATGAAGCGCCCGGTCAACGTGGGCTTTTCGGGCGGTGAGAAGAAGCGCAACGAGATCCTGCAGATGGCCATGCTGGAACCGCGCATGTGCATCCTGGACGAAACCGACTCGGGCCTCGATGTCGATGCGATGAAGCTGGTGGCCGAGGGCGTGAACGCCCTGCGCGATGCCGGCCGGTCCTTCCTGGTCATCACCCATTACCAGCGCCTGCTGGACCATATCCGCCCGGATGTGGTGCATATCATGGCCGCGGGGCGCATCATCCGCACCGGCGGGCCGGACCTGGCCCTGCAGGTGGAACAGTCGGGCTATGCCGACATCATGGCCGAGGTGCAGGAATGACGGCGCTGGTTCAGGCACGGCAGGATGCGCTGGCCGCGCGGCTCGCGGGGCTGCCCGCGGCGCCCGGCGGCTGGCAGGCGCCCGCGCGGGCCGCGGCCTCGGCCCGGCTGGCGGCCATGGGCCTGCCGGTGCGGCGCGACGAATACTGGCGCTATACCGACCCGGCCGCGCTGACCGCGCCTCAGCCCCCCGCCGCCGCGATCTTCGCCCCGGGGGATGAGGAGCCCGCCTTCGACGGGATCGACCGGCTGCAGCTGGTCTTTGTCGACGGGGTGTTCGATGCCGCGGCCTCGGACGCGCCCGACCTGGCGGGGGTGGAAATCACGCGGCTTGCCGATGCGGGCGCCGACATCCACTGGGCGCGCGACCTGTATGGCGTGCTTGAGGCGCGGGGACAGACGCCCGTGGCCCGGCCGCTGGCCGCGCTGAACACCGCGCATGCGACCGAGGGCGTGCTGATCCGCGTGACGGGCCGCGCGCCGCGCCCCGTCGCGCTGGTCTATCGGCGGTCCGCGTCCGATACGGACGCGATCCTGCACCATTGCGTGCGCGTCGAGGCGGGGGCGGAACTGACGCTGCTGGAAAGCGGCCCGGCCGCCGCGCGCTTCTGCAAGGTGATCGAGGTCGACGTGGCCGAGGGCGGCCGCTTCCACCACATCCGCACCCAGGGCCGCGACCACGAACGCCATGCCGTCACCCATATCTTCGCCCGGCTGGGCGCGGGGGCGCTGTTCAAGTCCTTTACCCTGACCGCGAACGGCCGGCTGACCCGGAACGAGGCGGTGATCGACCTGGCCGGCGAAGGCGCGGTCGCCCATGTCGCTGGGGCGGCGGTGGGCGACGGCGGGTTCCACCATGACGATACCGTCTTTGTCACCCATGCCGCGCGGGGCTGCGAAAGCCGCCAGGTCTTCAAGAAGGTGCTGAAGAACGGCGCCGTGGGCGTGTTCCAGGGCAAGATCCTGGTGAAACCCGCAGCCCAGAAGACCGACGGCTACCAGATCAGCCAGTCGCTCTTGCTGGATGAGGCCAGCCAGTTCCTGGCCAAGCCCGAGCTGGAAATCTACGCCGATGACGTGAAATGCAGCCACGGCTCGACCAGCGGCGCGATCGACGACACGGCGCTGTTCTACCTGCGGTCGCGCGGGGTGCCGATGCGGCAGGCGCAGGGGCTGCTGGTGCTGGCCTTCCTGGCCGAGGCGATCGCCGAGATCGAGGATGAGGCGCTGGCCGAGGACATCCGTACCCGGCTGGAAGGCTGGCTGAACCGGCACACGGGCTAGGCCCATGTCGGTGGTGGATGAGATCCTGGCCTTCTGGGCCGCGCCGCGCCGGTCGGTGCGGGCGCGGCTGGACCAGGGCGTGCGCGAGGATCGCGCGCTGGCCCGTCTGATGGGGGCCTGCGCGCTGATCTTCCTGGCGCAATGGCCGGGACTGGCGCGGGCGGCCCGGATCGACCCCGCGATCCCGCTGGACGCGCGGCTGGGCGGGGCGCTGCTGGCGATCCTGGTGCTGCTGCCCCTGCTGGCCCATGTGCTGGCCGGGGTCAGCCATCTGGTGGCGCGGCTGGTCGGCGGGCGCGGCACGGGCCATGGCGCGCGGGTGGCGCTGTTCGGCGCGATGCTGGCCATTGCGCCCGCGATGCTGCTGCATGGCCTGGTGCTGGGGCTGGCGGGGCCGGGCGGGCTGCACACGGCCCTGGGGGTGGTGGTGCTGACAGCCTTTGCCGTGCTATGGGGCGCGGCATTGTTCGAGGCGGAGCGCGGCTGATGGATGTGACGGTTCAGGGGTTTCTGACGGCCGTGCGGGTCACGCTGCAATCCCCGCGTGAGGCGGCACGGGCGCTGATCGCGGCCGATCTGCCGATGCCCGTGCTGGGCCTGGGTCTGGCGCTGGCGGCGGTCGCCTCCAGCCTGATCACGCATCTGGGCCTGCTGCTGGCCCCGCTGCCGGATGGCGCGATGCAGATGATCGCGCCCAGCCCGCTGCGCACGGCGGTGCTGCAGGGGATCGTCCTGCTGGGGCTGGCCGCGGCGGTGCATCAGCTGGGCCGGCTGCGCGGTGGTCGCGGCATCTTCTCTGGCGCGCTGGCGGTGGTGGTCTGGGTGCAGGCGATGCTGGTCGTGCTGCAGGCGGTGCAGCTGGTCGCGATGGTGATCCTGCCGCCGCTGGCCGAGATTCTCAGCGTGCTGGGCCTGGGGCTGTTCCTGTCGCTGCTGACGCATTTCGTGGCCGAGTTGCACGGCTTCCGGTCGCTGGGCGCGACCTTTGCCGGCATCGTGGCGGCGATCCTGGTCGTCGCCTTCGTGATGAGTGTCGTGCTGACCGTGCTGATCGGTCTGCCGGACCAGGGGGTTTGAACCATGTATGACGTGCACAAGGTCCGCGCCGACTTTCCCATCCTGTCGCGGCAGGTGAACGGGCGGCCGCTGGTCTATCTGGACAATGGCGCCAGCGCGCAGAAGCCGCAGGTCGTGATCGACGCGATCACGCAGGCCTATTCGATGGAATATGCCAATGTCCACCGCGGCTTGCACTATCTTTCCAACCTGGCCACCGACCGGTATGAGGCCGTGCGCGGCATCCTCCGCCGCTTCCTGAACGCGCCCAGTGAGGACGAGATCGTCTTCACCACCGGCACGACCGAGGGGATCAATCTGGTCTCCTACGCCTGGGCCGCGCCGCGGCTGGGGCCGGGCGACGAAATCGTGCTGACCGTGCTGGAACACCACGCCAACATCGTGCCCTGGCATTTCCTGCGCGAACGTCAGGGGGTGGTGCTGAAATGGGTCGACTGCGCCCCCGACGGCAGCCTGGACCCCCAGGCGGTGATCGACGCGATCGGGCCGCGCACGAAGCTGGTGGCCGTCACGCAGATGTCGAACGTGACCGGCACCCGCGTCGATGTGGCCGCGATCTGCGCCGCGGCGCGGGCGCGCGGGGTGGCGGTGCTGGTCGACGGCAGTCAGGGCGCGGTCCATGCGCCGGTCGATGTGGCGGCGATGGGCTGCGACTTCTATGCCATCACGGGGCACAAGCTTTACGGCCCAAGCAGTTCCGGCGCGATCTTCATCCGGCGTGAGAGGATGGAGGAGATGCGTCCCTTCCTGGGCGGCGGCGACATGATCCGCGAGGTCACGCGCGACGCGGTGACCTGGAACGACCCGCCGATGAAGTTCGAGGCCGGCACCCCCGGAATCGTCAACCAGATCGGCCTGGGCGTGGCGCTGGACTATCTGATGGCGCTGGGGATGGACAATGTCGCCGCGCATGAGGCGCGGCTGCGCGACCATGCCGTGGCGCGGCTGTCGGGGCTGAACTGGCTGCAGGTCCAGGGCACCACCCCCGACAAGGGCGCGATCTTCAGCTTCACGCTCGAGGGGCCCGCGCATGCCCACGACATCTCGACCATCCTGGACCGCCGCGGCATCGCGGTGCGCGCGGGCACCCATTGCGCCATGCCGCTGATGCAGCACCTGGGCGTGGGGGCCACCTGCCGCGCGTCCTTCGGCCTTTACAACACGATCGAAGAGGTCGAGGCCCTGGTCGAGGGGCTGGAATTCTGCCGCGAGATCTTCGGCTGATCGCCGGGGTGCCGGCGGCAGTGGTGGGCCTGGAGGGACTCGAACCCCCAACCAAGGCGTTATGAGCGCCCAGCTCTGACCATTGAGCTACAGGCCCGACCGCGCCATGGCCTAGTGCGGGGGGGCCTGCGGGTCAAGGCGCGGTTGTGGCCGCGGTGGGCTTGATGTAACGGACAGGCCACCCCAGCCATGCGGAGGCCGCCCATGTCCACCCAGCCGAACGGTCTGACCTATGCCCAGGCGGGCGTCGACATCGACGCCGGCAATGCGCTGGTCGAACGCATCAAGCCCGCGGCCCGCGCGACCGACCGGCCGGGCACGATGGGGGGCCTGGGGGGCTTTGGCGCGCTGTTCGACCTGAAGGCCGCGGGCTATGTCGACCCGATCCTGGTGGCGGCGACCGACGGCGTGGGCACCAAGCTGCGCATCGCCATCGACACCGGCCATGTCGACACGATCGGTCAGGACCTGGTGGCCATGTGCGTCAACGACCTGGTCTGCCAGGGGGCGGAACCGCTGTTCTTCCTGGACTACTTCGCCATTGGAAAGCTGGAGGTCGACCAGGCCGCCCGCATCGTGACCGGCATCGCGCGGGCCTGTGCGGCCTCGGGCTGTGCGCTGGTGGGGGGCGAGACGGCCGAGATGCCGGGCATGTATCACGGCGGCGACTTCGACCTGGCGGGCTTTGCCGTGGGCGCGATGGAACGCGGCATGCACCTGCCCGCCCGGGTGGCGGCAGGCGACGTGCTGCTGGGGCTGGCCTCGGACGGGGTGCATTCGAACGGCTATTCCTTCGTGCGCAAGGTGGTCGAACGGTCGGGCCTGGGGTGGGATGCGCCCGCGCCCTTTGGCCCCGGCACGCTGGGGGCGGCGCTGCTGACGCCCACGCGGCTGTATGTGCGCGCGGTGCTGGCGGCGGTGCGGGCCGGGGGCGTGCACGGGCTGGCCCACATCACCGGCGGCGGGCTGACGGAAAACCTGCCCCGCGTCCTGCCGGATGGTCTGGGCGCCACCATCGACCTGTCGGCCTGGACGCTGCCGCCCGTGTTTCGCTGGCTGGCCGAACAGTCGGGCATTTCCGAACCCGAACTGCTGAAAACCTTCAACTGCGGCATCGGCATGATCGCCGTGGTCGCCCCCGACCGGGCAGAGGCGCTGGCCGCCCTGCTGGCCGAGGCGGGCGAACGCGTGGTGCCGCTGGGCACGGTCGCACCGGGGCAGGGGGTCGGCTATCGCGGCGCGCTGCTGTGAGGCGCGTCGCCATCCTGATTTCGGGCGGCGGGTCCAACATGCTGTGCCTGGTGGAAAGCATGACGGGCGATCACCCCGCCCGGCCCGTTCTGGTGCTGTCGAACGACCCGGCCGCCGCGGGGCTGGCGCGGGCCGCGGCGCGGGGGGTGCCGGTGGCGGCGGTGGACCACCGCCCCTTTGGCCGCGATCGCGCGGGGTTCGAGGCGGCGCTTCTGGCCCCGCTGCTGGCCGCCCGGCCCGACATCCTGTGCCTGGCGGGCTTCATGCGCATCCTGACGCCGGACTTCGTGGGCCGCTTTGCCGGGCGGATGCTGAACATCCACCCCTCGCTCTTGCCGAAATACCCCGGCCTGCACACCCATGCCCGCGCGCTGGCCGCGGGCGATGCCGAGGCCGGCTGCACCGTGCATGAGGTGACGGCCGATCTGGACGCGGGGCCCATCCTGGGCCAGGCCCGCGTGCCCGTCCAGCCCGGCGACACGGCCGAGACGCTGGCCGCCCGCGTGCTGGTCCAGGAACACCGCCTCTATCCGGCCGTCCTGCGCCGCTTTGCCGCCGGCGACCGCACGCCGGTCTGGCTGGGCTAGACCGCGCAGGGGCGTGGCGCCGGCGCTTTCCTTTCGCGCTGCCGCGGCCTATAGCGGGGATGCGGGATGCCCCCGACCAGGATGACCGGACGACGGATGCGCACCATCACCACGACCGAGGATCTGGCCGCCTTCTGCGCGGCGGCCAAGGATCAGCCCTATGTCACCATCGACACCGAATTCCTGCGCGAGCGCACCTACTGGTCCAAGCTCTGCCTGATCCAGATGGCGCTGCCCGGCAAGACGGGCGAGGCGGTGCTGGTCGACCCGATCCTGGGGGCCGAGATGTCGCTGGAACCGCTCTATGACCTGTTCCGCCATCCGGACACGGTCAAGGTCTTCCACGCCGCCCGGCAGGACCTGGAGATCTTCTTCGTCGATGGCCGCGTCTTTCCCCAGCCGCTGTTCGACACTCAGGTCGCGGCCATGGTCTGCGGCCACGGCGAACAGGTGGGCTATGAAACCCTGGTCAAGAAGATCGCGCGGGCAAGCCTGGACAAGACCAGCCGCTTCACCGACTGGTCGCGCCGCCCGCTGACCGAGGCGCAGATGGACTATGCCCTGGCCGATGTCACGCATCTGCGGGTGATCTACGAAACGCTGTCGGCCCAGATCGACAAGACCGGCCGCGCGCATTGGGTGGCCGAGGAGCTGGCGGTGCTGACCGATCCGGCGACCTATACCGTCAATCCCGAAGAGGCCTGGCTGCGGGTCAAGACGCGCACCACCTCGGGCCGCTTCCTGGCAGTGGTGCGGGAACTGGCGCGGTTCCGCGAGGATTACGCCCAGGCCCGCAACATCCCCCGCAGCCGCGTCTACAAGGACGATGCGCTGCTGGAACTGGCCTCGACCCGGCCGCTGACGCTGGACGATCTGGGCAAGTCGCGGCTGCTGCTGCGTGAGGCGCGGCGGGGCGAGATCGCGGACGGCATCCTGGCCGCGGTCAAGGCGGGGCTGGAGACGCCCGCCGACCGCCTGCCCCGGGTCGAGGAAGAGCGTGACGCCCCCCCCGTGAACCCGGCGCTGGCCGATCTGCTGCGCGTGCTGCTGAAGGCCAAGGCCGAGGAGCTGGGCGTGGCCTCGCGCCTGATCGCCAGCGCCTCGGACCTGGACGCGATCGCGGCAGGCAACCGCGAGTTGCCCGCACTGGCCGGCTGGCGGCGCGAGGCCTTTGGCGAGGATGCGCTGCGGCTCTGCCGGGGCGAGATCGCGCTGTCGGCGCGCGGCAGTGCGGTGCGGGTGATCCGGTTGTGACCCCCGGGGGAGGTCGGGGCGCTAGCGGCGCAGGCTGCGCGCGCCGTCGCGCCCGGTGACGGTGATGGTGCGGATGCCGGCCAGGTCCTGATCGGACAGATAGACCGCCGCCACGATTTCGCGCGAGGGCACGGTCGAGACGCGCGCGGGCGCGTCGGGCGGCACCGCGACAAAGCGGAACAGCAGCACCGCGGGGTCGTCCGATGGCTCCTCGACCAGTTCGGCATTCCAGAAGGCCTGGGTGGGCGGCAGGCCGGTCGCGCGCAGGATGGCGCCGCCGGGCAGCGGCTCGATCACCAGGGCGGTGACCTGGTCGACCGTGGGGCGCGGATCGGCGGCGATCTGCACCTCTGCCTGAACCGGGACCTGGGCCGTCTGGGACCCGCCGAACCAGTTGAACGGGTTCAGCCGCGTGCCGCAGCCGCCAAGCGCCAGAAACGCCGCCAGTGCCAGGATGCCGATCCGCATGCCGCCCCCATCGTTGCACGTCCTGCCTAGCCGATGGTGGGGGGTTTGAAAAGCCGCCCCGGACCCCGGGGCGTGGCGCGGGGTGGCAGGCCCCGGGGGTTTCACACCCCCGGACCCCCGTGGGGTATTTGGGTCAAGAGG
>JACXUX010000098.1 GCA_014763725.1 Rhodobacterales bacterium | reverse complement strand
GCCGAGACCCATCCCCTGCTGGCCCCCGATGCGCCGGGCAAGGACCGGATGGACCGCCCCGACCCCGACCCCTGGCTGGCCCCGCTGGGCGAGCCTGCGCTGCACGAGGCGCTGAAATGGCGCTTTCTGGGGGCGGCGCGGGCGGTGCTGACGCTGGACCCCTGCGACGTGCTGGCACCGCGCGCGGCGGGCGCGCCCTCGGCCTTTGACCTGTGCACGACGGCACGGCATGGCGTGGTGCTGCTGGCGGGGCGGCGGATCTATCCCTGGCGGGTGCGCGCGGGGGCCGAGGCGGGCCTG
Organism: Rhodobacterales bacterium; assembly: GCA_014763725.1. Taxonomy (GTDB): domain Bacteria; phylum Pseudomonadota; class Alphaproteobacteria; order Rhodobacterales; family Rhodobacteraceae; genus JACXUX01. The sequence continues at coordinate 8,662 of JACXUX010000098.1, read as the reverse complement.
GCCGACCACATCTGCCGCCAGTTCGACGCCCGCCGCGGCATCGCCCGCTGGGGCGTGGCCCCCGCGGTGGCGGGGCTGGAGAATACCTGGCGGGGGGTGCGCGTGGCCTATGCCAAGCCCGATCCGGGGGTGGTCGTGCCCTTCTGGCGGGCCATGGCGCTGCGGGTTCCGGGGCGGGCGTCGTCGGAACTGGCGCCCAAGACCTCGCTGATCGAGGATCCCGCCCTGCTGGCCCTGGCCGGTCGGCTGGGCCACAAGCCGGTGCGCCCGCCCGTGTCGGCCCCCCGCCCGGGGGCCGCGCTGGCGGCCGAGGCCGGGCGCACCGCCATCGTCACCACGATGAAGAACGAAGGCCCCTTCATCCTGGAATGGCTGGCCTATCACCGCATGATCGGGGTGCAGGACTTCCTGATCTATACCAACGACTGCACCGACGGCACCGACACGATGCTGCAGATGCTGCAGGACAAGGGGCTGGTCCAGCACCGCGAGAACCCGTTCCGCGAAACCGGGCTGAAGCCCCAGCACGCCGCCCTCCAGGCCGCGGAATCCGAACCCGTGATGCAGCAGGCGGGCTGGGGCATCTGCATGGATGTCGACGAATTCATCAACATCCGCATCGGCGACGGCACGCTGGCCGCGCTCTATGCCGCGATGGGCGATGCCAACATGATCAGCCTGACCTGGCGGCTGTTCGGCAATGCCGAGGTGCACGGCTACGAGGACCGCTTCCTGCTGGACCAGTTCACCCGCTGCGCGCCCGAGGTGATCCGCAAGCCGCACCAGGCCTGGGGGTTCAAGACGCTCTACCGCAACATCGACATCTACAAGAAGCTGGGCGTCCACCGGCCCAAGGGGCTGAAGCCCGACCTGTGGGACCAGGTGCGCTGGCTGAACGGATCGGGCCGGCCCATGCCGCGCGAGATGCTGCGCAACGGCTGGCGGTCGACGCTGGACACCTATGGCTACGACTGGGTGCAGCTGAACCATTACGCGGTGCGCTCGGCCGAAAGCTTCCTCGTGAAACGCGACCGCGGCCGGGTGAACCACGTCGACCGCGACCAGGGCCTGAACTACTGGTTCCGCATGAACCACAACCGGGATCAGGATCGGTCGATCCAGCGCATGATCCCGCGCCTGCAGGCCGAATTCGACCGGCTGATGGCCGACCCCGACATCCGCGCGGCCCATCTGGCCGCGGTGGCCGCGCATCGCACCCGGATCGCCGAGCTGCGCGCGACGGAAAACTACGAACGCTTCTACGCCGAACTGACGGGGCCGCGGATGGAACGGCTGTGCCGGCTGCAGCACCATTTCGGATCGGCCGTCTTCAACGCAGGCCCCGGCGTGATCCCGCCCGACCTGCACGAACGCGACCTGGCGCCCGACTTCTTCTTTACCGTCGAACACACGGGCGAGGCCGCGCATTGACCGGCCCGCGGCGGAAATTTCGCAGAAATTTCGGCGCCGCGGCGGCGCGCGGGGCGGCGAATTTTCTGCGAAAATTCGGACCTGCGGCATGACCGGCCCCTATACCGTCATCACCACGATGAAGAACGAAGGCGCGTTCCTGATCGAATGGGTCGCGCATTACAAGGCTCTGGGCTTCGACCATCTGGCGATCTGCACCAACGACTGCGCCGATCCCACCACGCGCATGGTCAGACGGCTGGAACAGATGGGGCTGGCGCGGCATCACGCGACGCTGGTCTGGGATGTCTCGGGCATCCAGCGGTCGGCGCTGAAGCAGATCCGCCGCTACCCCGAGGTGACGGGGGCCGAATGGATCTTCGTCTGCGATGCCGACGAATTCCTGGTTGTCCATGCGGGCGACGGGTCGGCGCGCGCGCTGGTGGCGGCCGCCCGTCCGGGGGCCGAGGTGATCACCGTGCCCTGGCGCATCTTCGGCCCCGACGGGCGCGTGGCCTATCAGGACCGCCCGGTCACCGAGCAATTCACCCGTGCCCGCGCCCGGCCCGCCCCCGGCGAACGCGCGCTGGCCTATCCGAAGTCGCTGTTCACCAACCTGCCCGCCGTGCATCGCATCGGCATCCACTTCCCCCACCCGCGTGAGGATCTGGGCCGCCCGCTGCGCGCCGAGCTGCCCGGCGGCCTCGACAACCCGGTGACCGACCGGCCGATGTTCGTGCAGGCCGACTATCGCGTGGCCCAGGTGAACCATTACGCGCTGCGGTCGGTCGACAGCTTTCTGGTCAAGCGCGACCGCGGCCGCGTGAACCACGCGCGCGAGACGATGGACCTGCCCTACTGGGACCGCTTCGACATCCAGGACGAACCCTGTCACGCCATCCGCCGCTATGACGCGGCCGTGGCGGACTGGCGCGCGCGGCTGATGGACGACCGGCGCCTGGCGCGCCTGCATGACGAATCCGTGGCCTGGCACCGCGCCCGCGTGGCGGACCTGCGCGCCCGGTCCGACTATGCCCCGCTGCTGGCCGGCATTGCCGAGCGGCTGGCGCGGCGCGCCGCGATCCTGCCCGGGCCGGAAACAGCGCCCCCGGGTTGTTGAACGCCCGCGGCTGGTCATCGCAAACCTGCCCCATTACCCTCGCAGTGATGCCACGGCTGCCGACCAGTCTGGGCAGGACTTGCGGCAGGACGCCCCCGCCCCGCCGCCGCGAACCGCAACCACAAGGAGGTCCAGCCATGTCCGGCGATCTGGCGACCGAGCCGCCCCCTGCGCCGTCGCTCCACGGCCCCTGGGCCGAACGGATGGCCGCGCTGTGCGAGGAGACGGGCGATTTCCAGCCGCTGGGCGCCCGGCACTGGGCCTTCTTCCATGACGACGGGCCGGTGCTGGTCGTCACCTTCGAGACGCTGGACCAGATCCTGGCCCGCGGCGAGCCCGAGGCGCAGGTGCCGCTGGGCCTGGACATCGCGCGCGCCCGCGGCTGGTCGCATCTGTGCCTGATCGCCGATGGCCCCACCTACTGGCGCGACCGGGCGATCTATCGCCACTTCGACCGGCTGGTGGACGACGCCTTCTTCGAGGATTTCGACCGCGTGGCCTTCTATGGCGCGGGGGCGGCGGGCTATGCCGCCTGTGCCTATTCGGTGGCCGCGCCGGGCGCCACGGTGCTGGCGGTGCAGCCGCGCGCCACGCTGGACCCGGCGCTGGCCGGCTGGGACAACCGCGACCGGCCGCTGCGGCGGCTGAACTTCACCGACCGCTACGGCTATGCCCCCGACATGACCGAGGGCGCGGCCCGCGTCTTTGTCGTCCATGACCCGGCCGAGCGGCTGGACGCGATGCATGCCGCGCTGTTCGCGCGCCCGCATGTGACGATGCTGCGCTGCCGCCACATGGGGGCGGATGTGGCCGGGGCGCTGGCGCAGATGGGCGTGCTGCCCCGCCTGATCGAGGCCGCGGCCGAAGGCACGCTGACCGCGGGGGGGTTTCACCGGCTCTACCGGATGCGCCGCCGGCATGGACCCTATCTGCGCGCGGTAGAATCCCGGCTGGAGCAGGAGGGCCGGCTGTGGCGCGCGGCGCTGTGGTGCCGCGGCGTCACCCGGCGGATGAGCGCGCCGCGCTTCCGCCGCCGCCTGGCCGAACTGGAACCCGAACTGGCCCGTCGCGGCCTGGCGCTGCCGCCGCTGCCCGCCGCCGCCACGGCCCCCGCCGACTGACGCGGCGGCCTAAAGCCCGCCCGCGCGGATCAGGAAGTCGACCACCTGATCCACCCCCCGCCCCTGGCGCAGGCTGGCCATCACATGCGGCCGGCCGGCCCGGGCCGCCCGGGCATCGGTTTCCAGCAGCCCCGGATCCACCCCCACATGCGGGGCCAGATCGACCTTGTTGATCACCAGCAGGTCCGACCGCGCCACGCCCGGGCCGCGCTTGCGCGGGATGTCCTGGCCCGCCGCGGTGTCGATCACATAGATCGTCAGGTCGACCAGTTCGGGGCTGAAGGTGGCCGCCAGGTTGTCGCCCCCCGATTCGATCAGGATCAGGTCCAGATCGGGGATCGCCGCGCGCAGGTCGGCCACGGCGGCCAGGTTGATGCTGGCATCCTCGCGGATCGCGGTATGCGGGCAGCCGCCGGTTTCCACGCCGCGGATCCGCTCCAGCGGCAGCGCCTGGGCGCGCATCAGGTAATCGGCATCCTCGCGCGTGTAGATGTCGTTGGTGATCACCGCCATCGACAGCCGGTCGCGCAGCGCCAGGCACAGCTTTTCGGTCAGCGTCGTCTTGCCGGCGCCCACCGGGCCGCCGATGCCCACCCGCAGCGGGCCATGTGCGTTCGTCATGTGCGGAAGATCCTGACATCCATGGTTTCGTGCCGCATCGCCGCCAGATCGGCGGCATGGGCGGCGGTGGCGATCTCCTCGGGCGCGGTGGCGGCGGCGCGGGCGGCGGCGGCCACGATCGCGGGCTGCAGCGCGGCCAGCACCGCCTGCCCCGCCGTCTGGCCCAGCGGCACGAAGCGCACCGCCGCCTGCACCAGATTGGCGGCCCAGGCCTGCAGGAACAGCTGCGCCACCTGGTCCACCCCCAGCCCCAGGGGCGCCGCCGCCCCCAGCGCCACGGGCAGCGCGCGCGGCGGATGGTCGGCCCCGGTCAGGGCGTTCGTCGTCTGCGCCAGCGCGCGGCCCTGGTCCAGCGTCTCGACCAGCCGTTCGCGGCTGGCGGCCAGCGCGCGGGCGCGCGCGTCCAGCGCGTCCAGATCCGCCCCCGGCCGCAGCGCGGCACACAGCAGCACCGCATCGGCCTGGGCCGAGCCCCGGTCCAGCAGATGGCCCAGCCAGTCCTGCAACCCCGCCGCATCCCGCACCGTGCCCGCCGCGATCGCCCATTCCAGGCCCGAGGAATAGGCGAATCCCCCGGTCGGAAAGGCCGGCGACAGCCATTGCACCAGTGTCAGCAGCGCCGTCATCGCAGCGGCCCCGGCCCGGTCTCGGCGGGGTTCTCCTCCTCGGGCGCGGGGGCGTGGTGGCCGTGGTGATGCACGGCCAGGCCCGGCGGCAGCCCCGCGATGCGGCCCCCGCCGCCCTGCCCGGCGGCCGGCCCGTGGTCATGGCCCAGCGTCCGGCCGTGGCCATAGGCGCCGCCCTCGGGCTGGAAGGGCTCCATCCGCCGCGTCAGCCGGGCGCCCAGGCGGACCAGCATCGCCTCGATCACATGGTCCTGCCGGATCAGCAGGCGGTCGGGTTCGATCTGGCACGGGGTGTGGCGGTTGCCGATATGCCAGGCCAGCCGCGGCAGGTCGCCCTGCACCTGGACCAGCGGTTCCTCGGCGGCGATCACCTCGATCAGGCGTCCATCGTCCAGCCGGAAACAGTCGCCCTGGTTCAGGCTGACCGTTTCCGCCAGATCGACCAGGAACCCCTCTCCATGCGCGGTTTCCAGCCGTTTGCGGCGCAGGAAGCGCGCGTCATAGTCCAGCACCACCACATCGTGGGGCATCTGCGGCGGATGCGGCCCGCGCAGGATCGCGCGGGCGGGGGGCAGGTCGGTCATGGCTGTCCTGTCGGCTGCTGGGGGGGCGGCGCGCCCCGGCGGGGGGCCCCTGCCCGCCCGCGACGATTCGTTAACCGGGGCGCGGCAGTCTGACCCCAGCCACGGGAACAAGGAGGCACGCCATGGAAGAGCTTTCCCGCGAACTGGCCCGCATCCGGGCCGAAATCGCCCGCCTGCAGACGCGCGAGGCCGAGGTCTGGGCCCAGATGAAGGCGCAGGGCGCGCGTCGGCCCGGTTGGCCGCTGCGGCGGGCAGAGGCGGCGGAACGGCCGGGGCTGCATTGACCCGGCCCCGTCAGAACAGGAAATAGCGCTGCGCCAGCGGCAGTTCGGCGGCGGGCGCACAGGTCAGCAGTTCGCCATCCGCGCGCACCTCATAGGTTTCGGGGTTCACCTCGATCTGCGGGGTGGCGCTGTTCAGCACCATGTCGGCCTTGCCGATGCGGCGGGTGTTTTCCACCGCCAACGTGGCCTTGCGCAACCCATGGGCCGCGCCCACCCCCCCCGCCTGGGCGGCCTGGCTGACGAACATCACCGACCCGGCCTCGGCCGACCGGCCGAAGGCGCCGAACATCGGGCGGCTGTAGACCGGCTGCGGCGTGGGGATCGAGGCATTGGGATCGCCCATCTGCGCCAACGCGATGCTGCCGCCCACCAGCACCATCTCGGGCTTGGCCCCGAAGAAGGCGGGGTGCCACAGCACCAGATCGGCGCGCTTGCCCACCTGCACGCTGCCCACATGCGCCGACAGCCCATGCGCGATGGCGGGGTTGATCGTGTATTTCGCCACATAGCGGCGCACGCGGATGTTGTCGTTGTCGCCCTGCTCCTCGGGCAGGCGGCCGCGCTGCTGCTTCATCTTGTGCGCGGTCTGCCAGGTGCGGGTGATCACCTCGCCCACGCGACCCATGGCCTGGCTGTCCGAAGACAGGATGGAAAAGGCCCCCATGTCGTGCAGGATGTCCTCGGCCGCGATGGTTTCGCGGCGGATCCGGCTTTCGGCAAAGGCCACATCCTCGGGGATCGCCCTGGACAGGTGATGGCAGACCATCAGCATGTCCAGATGTTCCTCGATCGTGTTGACCGTGTAGGGCATGGTCGGGTTGGTCGAACTGGGGATCACGTTCGGCGCCGAGACGACCTTGATGATGTCGGGCGCGTGCCCGCCGCCCGCGCCCTCGGTATGGAAGGCATGGATCGTCCGCCCGCCGATGGCGGACAGCGTGTTCTCGACAAAGCCAGATTCGTTCAGCGTGTCGGTGTGGATCATCACCTGCACGTCCATGTCGTCGGCGACCGACAGGCAGCAGTCGATGGCCGCGGGCGTGGTGCCCCAGTCCTCGTGCAGCTTCAGGCAGCAGGCGCCGGCCTTCACCATCTCGACCAGCGCCGCGGGGCGGCTGGCATTGCCCTTGCCCGCCAGGCCGAAGTTGATCGGAAAGGCGTCCAGCGCCTGCATCATCCGCGCGATGTGCCAGGGCCCGGGCGTGCAGGTGGTGGCCAGCGTGCCATGCGCAGGCCCCGTGCCGCCCCCCAGCATGGTCGTCAGCCCCGAATGCAGCGCATCGTCGATCTGCTGGGGGCAGATGAAGTGGATATGCGCGTCGATCCCCCCCGCGGTCAGGATGCGCCCCTCGCCTGCGATGATCTCGGTCCCCGGCCCGATCACCAGCGTGACCGCGGGCTGGGTGTCGGGGTTGCCGGCCTTGCCGATACCGGCGATGCGGCCGTCGCGCAGCCCCACGTCGGCCTTGTAGATCCCGCTGTGGTCCAGGATCAGCGCATTGGTGATGACCGTGTCCATCGCGCCCTCGGCCCGCGACCGCTGGCTCTGGCCCATGCCGTCGCGGATCACCTTGCCGCCGCCGAACTTCACCTCTTCGCCCGGAACGGTCAGGTCGGCCTCGACCTCGATGATCAGGTCGGTATCGGCCAGGCGCAGCCGGTCGCCGGTGGTCGGGCCATACATCGCGGCATAGGCGGGGCGGGAAAGACGGGCGGGCATCGCATCCTCCGGGGTCGGACTGCCCCAGATGTCGCGCGCAGGGCGGGCCGGTGCAACTGTGGCGCCGCAGGACGGGCCGCCCGCGCCCGCGCCCTGCCCGTTTTCCGGGCAATCTGCCCCGCTGGGGTCAGGTTTTCCCCATCCTGCGCGCGGCCTGCGACATATTGACACAAGCGGCGCCTGGCAGGAAGAAGGCGCCACTGCGGTCGCCCCCGTCGGCGCACCGCACCCGATTTGCAAGGACGATTCCCATGACAACCCATGTTCCGGGCTGGGCGCGCGCGCATCGCGCGGCCCTTGCCCTGCCCGTTCTGCTTCTCGTCGGCGGCGCGCTGGCCGCGCCCTCGCTCGAACGCGGCGAATATCTCGTGCGCGGCCCCGGCGGCTGCGGCAACTGCCACAGCCCGATCGGCCCGCAGGGCTTTGACGCCGCGATGGAGCTGGCCGACCGCCTGGTCGAGGACAGCCCCGCCTTCACCGCCTGGGCGCCGCACCTCACCCCCGCGGGCCACATCGCCGACTGGTCCGATGCCGACCTCGGCCGCGCCATCCGCGAAGGCCTGCGCCCCGACGGCAGCCTGATCGGCCCGCCGATGCCCTTCGCCATGTATCGCGGCCTGTCCGACGACGACGTGGCCAGCATCGTGATGTTCCTGCGCAGCCTGCCCGCCATCCCGAACGAAACCCCGGCCTCGACCTACAACATCCCGCTGCACCCCGCCTGGGGCCCGCCCGTGGGCCAGGTCACCGCCCCGCCCCGGGGCGTGACGGTCGACTACGGCGCCTATCTGGTCGGCCCGGTCGCGCATTGCATGGAATGCCACACGCCGATGGGTCCGCAGGGCCCGATGCTCGACACCCATCCCGGCGCCGGCGGGTTCGAGTTCCACGGCCCCTGGGGCACCTCGGTCGCAGGCAACCTGACCTCGCACGCCGACGGCCTGGCCGCCTACAGCGATGCCGAACTGGCCGCCATGATCACCGAAGGCCGCCGCCCCGACGGCAGCCCGATGCTGCCGCCGATGCCCTATCCCTTCCTCGCAGGCTTCACCCCTGACGATCTGGCGGCCGTGATCCTCTACCTGCGCAGCCTGCCGCCGATCGCGGGCAACTGACCCCGCCTCCGCTTCCCGGCCAAATATCCCGGGGGGTGAATTGGCCGCAGGCCAAGAGGGG
>JACXUX010000428.1 GCA_014763725.1 Rhodobacterales bacterium | reverse complement strand
GGCCGAGGCGATCGAATGGCAGGCCACCCGGCCCGACCGCGCCCCCCGCGTGGCCTGCCATTCGATCGCCTCGGCCCGCAGGGTGGTGTCGTCGATCTCCAGCCCCCAGGCGTCGCAGTAGCCGCGGATCATCGCCAGATAGTCGTCCTGCGAACAGGGATGGAAGCCCAGCCACAGGCCGAAGCGGTCGGACAGGCTGACCTTTTCCTCGACCGCCTCGGACGGGGTGATGGCGGTGGACCGTTCGTTCTCGATCATGTCGCGCGGCATCAGATGCCGGCGGTTCGAGGTGGCATAGAGGATCACGTTCGCCGGCCGCCCCTCGATCCCGCCGTCCAGCACCGCCTTAAGCGCCTTGTAGGTCTGATCGTCGTGGGAAAACGACAGGTCGTCGCAGAACAGGACAAAACGCCAGGGCGCCGCGCGCAGGTGGTTCATCAGCCGCGGCACGCTGGGCAGATCCTCGCGGCTCAGCTCCACCAGCTTCAGCGGATGGCCCTGCGCCAGGGCGGCGGCATGGGCGGCCTTGACCAGGCTGGACTTGCCCATCCCCCGCGCGCCCCACAGCAGCGCGTTGTTGGCGGCAAAGCCTGCCGCGAACTGCAGCGTATTGGCCAGCAGGATGTCGCGCACCCGGTCGATGCCGTGCAGCAGGCCGATGTCGACGCGCGCGACCTGGGCCACAGGCTCCAGCCGGTCGGGGGCGGTGTGCCAGACAAAGGCCTGGGCCGCGGCGAAGTCGGGCGCGGGGGCGGGCGGCGGCGCCATCCGGTCCAGCGCCGCGGCGATGCGGTCCAGCGCGGTCATGCCTTGGCGTCGTCCTCGTCGGGGCCGAAGGTTTCCTCGTCGTCGATCCAAAGACCCTGGGCGCGCAGTTCGGCCTCACGCCGCTTCTCGATCCGGCGGATCAGGAAGTGCGACACCTCATACAGCGGATAGACGGCCAGGAAGAGGATCAGCTGGCTCATGATGTCGGGCGGGGTGACCAGCGCCGCCAGCAGCAGGATCAGCACCACCGCATATTTGCGCATGCCCGCCAGCCCGCGCGACGACACCAGCCCCGCCTTGCCCATCAGCGTCAGCATCACCGGCAGCTGAAAGCACAGGCCGAAGGCGATGATCAGCTTCAGGCTGATGTCCAGCGTCTCGTTCACCTTGCCCTGGAAGACGATGTCGATGCCGCTGTCCTGCGCGGGGGCGGCGGTGCCCAGCGCCTCGGGCAGGCCCGGAACCGCGGGCAGGATCGCCGCAACGATGGACGAGGCATCGGCAAAGCCCAGGAAGAAGGCCATCGCGATCGGCGTCACGACATAGTGCGAAAAGGCGGCGCCCGCCAGGAAAAGCCCGGGCGAGGCCAGCAGGAACGGCAGGAAGGCGTTCTTTTCGCTGCGATACAGCCCCGGCGCCACGAAGCGCCACAGCTGATAGCCGATCACCGGGAAGGCCAGCGCCAGCCCCCCCACGACCGAGATGCGCACCAGCGTGAAGAAGTATTCCTGGGGCGCGGTATACTGCATCACCGGGTTCGGATCGCCCAGATCGCGCATCGTCTGTTCGATCGGATGCAGCAGGAAGTTCAGGATGGGTTCGGCCACCACGAAACAGGCCAGCATGGCCACGACAAAGGCCAGCACGGCCCAGATCAGCCGGTTGCGCAATTCGGTCAGATGCTCGATCAGCGGGGCCGAGCTGTCGTCGATCTCGTCGGTCTTCATGCGTCAGTCCCGGGGGGCACGGCAGCGGCGTTGGGGG
>JACXUX010000097.1 GCA_014763725.1 Rhodobacterales bacterium | reverse complement strand
TCGGCGGCCTGGGCCACGACCTCGCCCACGGCACCATAGACCGTGCCCAGGCCTGCCAGAACCAGCAGATAGCCCTCGCCGGGTTCCAGCACGATCACGTTTCCGTAGTCGAGCAGGGGCCCCAGATACCGGATCGTGCCCGGCCAGGGCGCGGTGACCAGCGCGCCGGGCCGGGTGGCCAGGATCACGCCGGGGCGGCGGATGCCGGCGGCGTCGGCCTCGCCCGGGGCGCGCAGCAGCGTGCCCAGCACCGGCAGCGGCAGTTCGCCCTGCGCCGCGGCAAAGTCGCGGATCGTGTCGGCCCCCGGCACCGGCGCCAGCCCCGCGGCAAAGGCGTCCAGCGTGTCGGCCGCCTGCAGCAGCGCCTTCAGCGCCTCGGGGTCGTCGGTGAAGCGGCGCGGCAGGTCGGTGCGGTCGGCCATCGCCTGGCTGAGCGCGGTGCGCGCGGCCTGGGCCGCGGCCAGCCCGTCCTGCAGCGTGCGCGCCGCGCCCGCCTGCAACAGGCGCAGATCCTGCACCTCGGTCAGTTCGGCGCGGAGGGCTGCGGCCTCGGCCTGCAGGGAGGGGGTCACCTCGGCCAGCATCAGGCCCGACCGCGCGGTGCCCAGCGGCCCCGTAGGGTGGATCAGCAGCAGCGGCCCGCCCTGCGCGGGCAGCGCCGCCAGCACCCCCAGCAGGCGGGCCACGCGGTCGCGTTTCGCCTCGAACTGCAGCTGCAGGGCGGCTTCGCGGATCGCGGCCTGGCGCAGGCCTTCGCGCAGCGCTTCCAGCCCCTGTTCATAGGCACGGATCGTCTGGGTCAGGGCGGCCACGCGGTCGCGCGCGCGGTCGGCCTGTTGCATCGCGGCGATGGCGGTCTGCAGGTCGGCGGCGGCGCGCGCGGCCTCGGCCGCGACATCGGCCCGGGCGGCGGGCGCCAGCAGCAGCAGGGCCAGCGCCGCTGCGCGGATCATGCCCGCACGATCAGGCTGCGGCCCGTCATCTCGGGCGGCTGGGGCAGGCCCATCAGGTCCAGCAGGCTGGGCGCCAGATCGGCGAGCCGCCCGGCCCGCAGCCCCGCGCCCGCAGGCCCGCCCACCAGGATCACCGGCACGGGGTTCGTGGTATGCGCCGTGTGCGGCCCGCCGGTGACGGGGTCGACCATCACCTCGCAGTTGCCGTGGTCGGCGGTGACGATCATCGCGCCGCCCGCCCGGTCCAGCGCCGCCAGCGCCCGGCCCAGGCCGCGGTCCACCGCCTGACAGGCGGCGATGGCGGCGGGCAGGCTGCCGGTATGGCCCACCATGTCGGGGTTGGCATAGTTCACCACGATCAGGTCGTAGCCCTGGCCGATCGCCTGCACCAGGTGGTCGGTCACTTCCCCGGCGCTCATCTCGGGCGCCAGGTCATAGGTCGCGACCCGGGGGCTGGGCGCCATGTAGCGGTCCTCGCCCGGGAACGGCGTCTCGCGCCCGCCATTCAGGAAGAAGGTGACATGGGGGTATTTCTCGGTCTCGGCCAGGCGGAACTGGCGCAGGCCCTGCGCCGCCACCCATTCGCCCAGCGTGTTGCGGATGTCCTGTTTCGGATAGGCCGTGGTCATGTAGGCGTTGTGGGCGGTGGAATAGTCCACCATGCCCAGCATCGCGGCCCAGGCGGGCAGGCCCGTGCGGTCGAATTCGACAAAGGCCGGGTCGCCCAGGGCGGCCAGGATTTCGCGCGCGCGGTCGGCGCGGAAGTTCAGGCAGAAGACCCCGTCGCCGTCGCGCGCGCCGGTGTAGCCCGCGATCACGCTGGGGGCGACGAATTCGTCCGTCTCGCCCCGGGCATGGGCGGCGGCGACGGCCGCGGCGGCATCGCCGGCGGCGGTGCCCTGGCCGCGCACGATGGCGGCAAAGGCGCGTGCCACCCGGTCCCAGCGGTTGTCGCGGTCCATCGCCCAGTAGCGGCCGATCACCGTGCCGACGCTGGCCCCCGCGGGCAGGTCGCGCAGCAGATGCGCGATGTGGCCGGGGGCCGAGGTGGGCGCCACGTCGCGCCCGTCGGTGATGGCGTGGATGACCACGGGCACGCCGGCCCCCGCGATGGCCCGCGCCGCGGCCAGCAGGTGCAGGATGTGCCCGTGCACGCCGCCGTCGCTGACCACGCCCATCAGATGCGCCCGGCCCCCGGTGGCGCGCAGCCGGTCGACAAAGGCCAGCAGCGCGGGGTTGACGGCAAAGCTGCCGTCCTCGATCGCCAGGTCGATCTGGCCCAGGTCCATCGCCACCACGCGGCCCGCGCCGATGTTGGTGTGGCCGACCTCGGAATTGCCCATCTGGCCGGTGGGCAGGCCCACGTCGGGGCCATGGGTGACCAGCGTGGCATGCGGACAGTCCGCCATCAGCCGGTCGAAGTTCGGCGTATGGGCCAGGGCGGGGGCATTCGCCTCGGTCCGGTCGGACAGGCCCCAGCCGTCAAGGATGCACAGGACGACAGGTTTCGGTGCGGTCATGGATCGGGCCCCCGTTCGGTTCCCCCGCGGTTTACGCCGCCGCCCCGGCCCGGGCAACTGCTGCTAGCGCGGGGCGCTGCCGCCGATCGCCTCGGTCACGCGGTCGGCGGCCGCGCGCACCTGGGCTCCGATGCGCGCGGCATCCGACAGGCCCATGCGGAAGGCGGGCCCCGAGACCGACAGCCCCGCCACCGGTTCGCCATGCGCGTTGAAGATGGGGGCGGCCACGCAGCGCATGCCTTCGGCGCGTTCCTGGTCGTCGATGGCAAAGCCGCGGTCGCGGGTGCGGGCCAGATCGCGCAGCAGGGTGGTTTCGCTGGTCAGCGACAGGCTGGTGAACCCGGGCAGGCCGCGCCGGCGCAGGATGCCGCGCACCCGTTCCTCGGGATACCAGGCCAGCAGCGCCTTGCCGATGCCCGACACATGCATCGGGCTTTTCGTGCCGGGGGGGAAGAAGGCGCGGATCGCCTCATGCGTTTCGACCTGGGACAGGAACAGCACCTCATCCCGGCTTTCGATGCCCAGGTTCGCCGTCTCGCCGGTTTCGCGCATCAGCTGGTCCATCGGCTGGCGCGCGCGTTCGACCACCTTGGTGCGCCGCAGGAAGGCCGAGCCGATGCGGAACGCGCCCGAGCCCACATGCCAGATCTGGCCGGGCCCCTCGAGTTCCACCACGCCGTGGCCCTGGAGTGTCACCAGCACGCGATAAACCGTGGCGGGCGACTGGCCGTCGGCCTGGGCCAGTTCCGACAGCGTCATCCCCGGGCTGTCGGCCAGGATGCGCAGCAGGTGGATCGCCCGGTCGACCGCCTGGATGGTGTTCTGGTAGGTCTTGTCGTGAAAGGCGCGGGGGCGGCCGCGCGTGCGGGCAGAATCGGCCATGGTAGGGCAGCCTTCGGGGCGGAACAGCGTGAAAAAATGTAACCCCCTGCGCCGCATGGGAAAACATGTTTTTTCATTAAGTGGAAAAAGATTTCGAAAAAATTGTGCCGACGGTGCGCCCTGCCTATTCTGCGGGCAATCAGCGAAAGGTGCGGCGCCATGTCCTCTCAGAATCCCGTCTTCATCCCCGGCCCCACGAACATCCCCGAGGAAATCCGCAAGGCCTGCGACATGCCCACGATCGACCACCGGTCGCCCACCTTCGGCCGGATGTTCCGCCCGGCGGTGGCAGGCGTGCGCCGCGTGCTGGGGATGACGGAGGGCGAGGTGATCCTGCTGCCCTCGACCGGCACCGGCGGCTGGGAGGCCGCGGTGACCAACACCCTGTCTCCCGGCGACCGGGTTCTGGCCGCGCGCTTCGGGATGTTCTCGCACCGCTGGATCGACCTGTGCCGCCGCCACGGGCTGGACGTTCAGGTGATCGAGGCGCCCTGGGGCCAGGGCGCGCCGCTGGCCGCGATCGAGGCCGCGCTGCGCGCCGACACCGGCCACACGATCCGCGCCGTGCTGGCCACGCACAACGAGACCGCGACCGGCGTGCGGTCGGACATCGCCGGCATCCGCCGCGCGCTGGATGCGGCGGGGCACCCGGCGCTGCTGTTCGTCGACGGCGTGTCGTCGATCGGCTGTATGCCCTTTGACATGGCGGGCTGGGGCGTCGACATCGCGGTGGCGGGCAGCCAGAAGGGCTTCATGCTGCCGGCGGGCCTAGCGATCCTGGGCGTGGGCCCCCGCGCGCTGGCCGCGATGGAAACGGCCACGCTGCCGCGGACCTTCTTCGACTTTCGCGACATGCTGAAGGCCTATGCCGCGGGCGGCTATCCCTATACCCCGGCCGTGGGCCTGATCGCGGGCCTGGCCCGGTCGATCGAGATGCTGGAGGACGAGGGGCTGGACGCCGTCTATGCCCGCCACGCCCGCCTGGCCGAGGGCGTGCGCCGCGCCGTCGCCGCCTGGGGGATGAAGCCCTGCGCGGCCAGCCCCGAGCTGTATTCGGAAACCGTGACCGCGGTCGTCGTGCCCGAGGGCTGCAACGGCACCGATCTGGTGAAGCTGGCGGCCGAGAAATATGGCGTGGCCTTTGGCGTGGGCCTGGGCGAGGTCGCGGGCAAGGTGTTCCGCATCGGCCATCTGGGCATGCTGACCGATGTGATGGTGCTGGCGGGGCTGGCCACGGCCGAGATGTGCATGGCTGACCTGGGCTGGCCGGTGCGGCTGGGGTCGGGCGTGGCCGCGGCGCAGGAGTTCTATCGCGGCGCACCCGTGGCGGTGCGCGCCGCGGCCTGAGCCTGCAGCGCCGGGCCCCGGGGGGCTGCCTGCCCCCCGGACCCCCCGGGGGTATTTTCATCAAGAGGAAGGGAACGAGTTTCGCGATGAAGGACATGGACGGGCTGATGGTGCCCACCTTCGACGACGTGATCGCGGCGCATGAGCGGATCGCGCCCCATATCCACCGCACGCCGGTGCTGACCTCGTCATTCCTGAACCGGCTGACCGGGGCCGAGCTCTTCTTCAAGTGCGAGAACTTCCAGAAGGCGGGCGCGTTCAAGGTGCGCGGGGCCAGCAATGCGGTGTTCGGCCTGCGCGAGGACCAGCTGGCGCGCGGCGTGGCCACGCATTCCAGCGGCAACCATGCGCTGTCGCTGAGCTATGCCGCCGGGCGGCGGGGCATTCCCTGCACCGTGGTGATGCCGCGCACCGCGCCGCAGGCCAAGAAGGACGCCGTGCGCGGCTATGGCGGCACGATCGTGGAATGCGAACCCTCGACCACCTCGCGCGAGGCGGTGTTTGCCGAGGTGGTGGCGGCATCGGGCGCGGATTTCGTGCATCCCTACAACGACCCGCGGGTGATCGCGGGCCAGGCCACCTGTTCGCGCGAGCTGATCGAGGATGTGCCGGGCCTGGACGCGGTGATCGCGCCGATCGGCGGGGGCGGCATGGTGTCGGGCTGCTGCCTGACGCTGTCGACCCTGGCGCCGGGGGTGAAGATCTATGCCGCCGAACCCGAACAGGCCGACGATGCCGCGCGCAGCTTCCGCGCCGGGCACATCATTGCCGATGATGCGCCGGTGACGGTGGCCGACGGGCTGAAGGTGCCGCTGAAGGACCTGACCTGGCATTTCGTCAGCCGGCATGTGACCGACATCCTGACCGCCTCGGAACAGGAGATCATCGACGCCATGCGCCTGACCTGGGCGCGGATGAAGATCGTGATCGAACCCAGCTGCGCCGTGCCGCTGGCCACGATCCTGAAGAACCCCGAGGTCTTCCGCGGGCGCCGCGTGGGGGTCATCATCACCGGCGGCAATGTCGATCTGGACAAGCTGCCCTGGCAGAAGGGCTGAGGAGAGAGCGATGAACGTGACTGCGAGTTTCGAAGGGCGTGAGGTCGGTTTTGACATCCCGGCGCTGCCGGGGATGGACGAGGCCGACATCCAGACGCCGTGCCTGATCCTGGATCTGGACGCGCTGGAGCGCAACATCGTCAAGATGGGCGACTATGCCCGCGCCCATGGCATGCGCCACCGCGTGCATGGCAAGATGCACAAGTCGGTCGATGTGGCCAGGCTGCAGGAACGGCTGGGTGGAGCGGTCGGCGTCTGCTGCCAGAAGGTCAGCGAGGCCGAAGTCTTTGCCCGCGGCGGCATCAAGGACATCCTGGTGTCGAACCAGGTGCGCGACCCGGCCAAGATCGACCGTCTGGCGCGTCTGCCGAACTACGGCTGCCGCGTGATCGTCTGCATCGACGACCTGGCCAATGTAGCCGAGCTTTCTGCCGCGGCGGTGAAGCACGGCACGAACCTGGACGTGTTCATCGAGATGGACGTGGGCGCCGGGCGCTGCGGCGTGATCGGGGCCGACAAGGTGGTGGCGCTGGCCCAGGCGATCGAGGCCGCGCCGAACCTGCGCTTTGCCGGGATCCAGGCCTATCAGGGCGCCATGCAGCACATGGACCGCTATGAGGACCGCAAGGCCAAGGTCGATGCCGCCATCGCCATGGTGCGCGAGGCGGTGGCCGCGCTGGAGGCCGTGGGGCTGAAGCCCGAACTCGTCTCGGGTGGGGGCACGGGCAGCTATTACTTCGAGTCGAACTCGGGCGTGTTCAACGAACTGCAGTGCGGCAGCTATGCCTTCATGGATGCCGATTATGGCCGCATCCTGGACAAGGACGGCAACCGCATCGACCGCGGCGAATGGGAGAATGCGCTGTTCATCCTGACCAGCGTGATGAGCCATGCCAAGGCCGACAAGGCGATCGTGGATGCGGGGCTGAAGGCGCAGTCGGTCGACAGCGGCCTGCCGGTGGTGTTCGGGCGGACGGATGTGAAATACGTCAAGTGCAGCGACGAACATGGCGTGGTCGAGGATCTGGGCGGCGTGCTGAAGGTGGGCGACAAGCTGCGCCTGGTGCCCGGGCACTGCGACCCGACCTGCAACGTGCACGACTGGTATGTCGGCGTGCGCGGCGGCAAGGTCGAGGTGGTCTGGCCGGTGTCGGCCCGCGGCAAGGCCTATTGACGGCCAGGGCGACGACCCGGGGGACAAGGCCGGGGGCGCTGCCCCCGGACCCCCGGGGTATTTGGGTCAAGAGGAAGGGGCCTTCGGGCCGGGACAGGACATGCTGATCGTTCCCGAAACGCTGATTGCCGATCTGGTGTCGGCCGAGGATGCCTTTGCCGCTGTCGAGGCGACCTTTGCCGCCATGGCGCGGGGCGAGGCCTGCAACTTCCCCGTGGTGCGCGAGGCGCTGGGCGAGGGGCGGCAGTATGGTTTCAAGTCGGGCCTGGACCGGGCGGGCGACATGCTGGGCGTCAAGGCCGGGGGCTATTTTCCCGGCAATGCCGCGCGGGGCATGATCAACCATCAGTCGACCGTGTTCCTGTTCGACCCCGAGACCGGCCTGCCGCGCGCCATGGTGGGGGGCAACCTGCTGACCGCGCTGCGCACCGCGGCGGCCAGCGCGATTTCCATCGACCGGCTGGCGCGACCCGAGGCGCGGGTGCTGGGCATCGTGGGGGCGGGGCATCAGGCGGCCTTCCAGCTGCGGGCGGCGGCGCGGGTGCGGCGGTTCGAGCGGGTGATCGGCTGGAACCTGCACCCCGAGATGCTGCCGCGACTGGCCGCCGTGGCGGCCGAGGTCGGTCTGCCCTTCGAGGCGGTCGATCTGCCGCGGATGCGCGAGGCCGAGGTGATCGTGACCATCACCTCATCCCCCGCGGCCAGCCTGATGGCGGCGCATGTCAGCCCGGGCACGCATCTGGCCTGCATGGGCACCGACACCCGCGGCAAGCAGGAGGTCGACCCCGCTCTGGTCGCGGCGGCCACCGTCTTTGCCGATGAGGTGGCGCAGTCGGTCAGCATCGGCGAGGCGCAGCATGCGGTCGCGGCGGGTCTGCTGGATGCGGGCGCGATCGTGCCGATCGGGCGCGTGCTGACGGGGGACCACCCCGGCCGCAGCCGGGCGGAGGAGATCACGCTGTTCGACGGTACGGGCGTCGGGCTGCAGGATCTGGCCGTGGCGGCCATGGCGGTGCGCCGGGCGGTCGAGCGGGGGCTGGGCACGCAGGTCGCGCTGTAGCCCGTCGCGCGTTCGCAAACGGAAAGGCCCCCGCCAGCGCGGGGGCCTTCTGCCTTGGGGTGCAGGGTCAGTGGTCGGCCACGGCGGCGGCGGCGACCAGGTCGGCCTCGGTCGCGCGGGCGCCGTTGAAGACCGCGTTCAGCGTGACGGCCGAGATCGTGGCCAGCAGGATGCCCGATTCGATTAGCGGGTGCAGGTCGCGCGGCATCCACTGCTTGAAGTTCGGTGCGACCAGCGGGATCATCCCGAAGCCTAGGCTGACCGCCACCACGAACAGGTTGTTGCGGTTGCGCGCGAAATCGACGCCCGCCAGGATGCGGATGCCGGTGGCCGCGACCATGCCGAACATCACCAACCCCGCGCCGCCCAGCACGCTGGTGGGCAGGCTTTCGACCAGCGCGCCCATCTTGGGCACCAGGCCCAGCACGATCAGGATCATCCCGCCCGCCACGCAGACAAAGCGCGACCGCACCCCGGTGACGCCCACCAGGCCCACGTTCTGGCTGAAGCTGGTATAGGGGAAGGTGTTGAACAGCCCCCCGATCAGCGTGCCCAGACCATCGGTGCGCAGGCCCGCCGACAGCATCGCGGGCGTCACGCGGCGTCCGGTGATGTCGCCCAGCGCCAGGAACATGCCAGTCGATTCGATCATCACCACGATCATCACCAGCGTCATGGTGACGATCATCACGGGGTCGAAGATCGGCAGGCCGAAGTGGAAGGGCGTGATCAGGCCGAACCAGTCGGCCTCGGCCACCTTGGCAAAGGTCATCCGGCCCAGCGCCGCGGTCAGCGCCCCGCCCAGCAGGATGCCCAGCAGGACCGAGATATTGGCCACGAAGCCGCGCCCGAAGCGCGCGATCGCCAGGATCGCGACCAGCACCAGGGCCGAGATCGCGATGTTGCCGGGGCTGGCATAGGCAGGGTTGGGCACGCTGGGGGCCAGCACCAGGCCCGGCAACATCGCGATCTCGGCCCTGGTGC
>JACXUX010000427.1 GCA_014763725.1 Rhodobacterales bacterium | reverse complement strand
CCCCCGCCATCCCCTGCGCCACTGCCGCGGTGGCATCGGTGCAGCCGTTGGCGACCACCACCGCCTCGGCCCCGCCGGGCACGGGGTCCGATGCGAACAGCGCCGTCAGGCAGGGCGCGATCCAGTCCGCCTCCTGATGCGCGGGCAGGATGACGCTCAGCACCCGCCGCATCCTCCGGCCACCGCCCGCCAGCGCGGGTTGTCGTCCCACAGATGCCGCAGCGCGCCCCAGCTGCCGTGCCAGCCCGGCCCCCCCACGTCGTAGTAGTAGACGAAGGGCCCCGCCCCCAGCGCGGCCCAGCCCGCGATCAGCCGGTCATGCAGCGCGGCCATGCCGGGCGTGTAGTTCAGCGCGGTGAAGAAGGCGGTCACGTCCGCCTCACTCGCCACCGGGCCCACGCCCGCGACATGGGTGCCGCCCTCATACATCACAAGGTCCAGACCCCAGTCCCGGGCGCGGGCGGCATGATGCGGCAGCAGCACCGTCAGCAGATGGTCCAGGCTGCCCTCGGCCCCCGGCAGGCCGGTGCCGTCGGCGAGGGCGGCCAGGGCGCGCGCCTCGGCCGCGGCTGGCCCCTCGGCCAGCCAGGATTTCAGCAGCTCCAGCCGCTCGGGGTCGCCCAGCATGCCGCCGAAATAGCCGGTGACGGCATAGGCATCGAAATAGCCCGCGGGATCGCCCCCCAGCGCCGCCCGCACGCGGGGCGATCCCAGCATCTGATCCTCCAGCCCCAGCCAGCCGGTCTGGACCCCCACCACGCGCACCACCCGGTCGGGCGCCGTGGGGCCATAGGCCCGCGTCCAGGTCTGCATCGCCCGCGCGGCGGCCAGCGTGGCATATTCCACCCAGGCGGCGTCGCGCCCCCATTCGCGGCGCGCGCCCTCCTGCGCCCAATGCGCCTGGGGAAAGACCCAGTTCCACAGCTCGTTCGAGAATTCGACCCAGACGCGCAGGCCCGGGTCCAGCCGGTCGCGGAACACTGCAGCCCAGTCGGCGATCAGGTCGGGTTCGGCGGTATGCGGCAGGGTGATCCAGGGATCGGCCTGCAGCCGGTTGGCCAGCGCCGCGATCACCTCGACCGGGACGCCCTGGCGCGCCCAGGTATAGTCCTGCGGGCGGGGGCGATCCTCGGCGCGGGCCAGCGTGGCACCGTTGGTGGCCAGCCAGTCCATGAAGCGCAGGGGATTCGCGCCCGCGATCCGCGCAATCCAGTCGGGGTTGAAGATCTCGCCCGCCTCGGCCGCGGCGCGGTGGCGTTCGGCGACGATGCGGATGTCGCGGATCGGCCGACCGCGGCGGGCGGGATCGGTTTCGGCGATCGTCACGATCACCGCGCCCGGGCCGGGGTCGAAGTCGAACAGGATCTCGCCCGGCCGGGCCGAGACGACGCGCGCCCGCCCGTCGACCCGCAGGCTGCCCTCGCCCTGCCAGGTGACGCGATAGCGCCCGGCAGTCGACCGCGCCTCGGCCGGCAGGTCGTTCAGCACCACGGTGGCGATGGCCTGCAGCTGCGGCGGCACCGCGGTGGGCCAGCCGCCGGGGCCCAGCCAGCCGCCCCGGGCCAGATCGTCATGGTCCCAGCCGCCCCATTGCCCGGGCAGATGGCCGATCCAGGGCCGCGCGGTCTTCATCACGTCGAGGAAGGGCTGCTGCACCGACCAGTCGGCCACCGGCGCCAGGTTCATCCCCAGCGCGGGGTTGGTGATGCCGGTCAGCCCGCGCTGGCCGACGGCCCGCCGCCCGGGCTGACCGG
>JACXUX010000096.1 GCA_014763725.1 Rhodobacterales bacterium | reverse complement strand
CTCTTGGGGATGTGTTGCGCAGCCGCACGCCGCGGCCGCTGCCCGTGCTGGGCTGGTGTTCGCCGATCAGCTCGATGCCTGCGGCGGTCAGCGCCTCGACCACGCGGGTCAGGCTGTCGACCACGCCGCGGACCTGGCCGTCGCTGGCCTCCATCCGCTGGATGGTGGGCAGCGACAGGCCCGCGCGCCGCGCCAGTTCGCGCTGGTCGATTCCCAGCAGGGCGCGCGCCGCCCGCATCTGTGCCGCCGTGATCATTCAGGGCCCGAATCGCAAAAGCCTGGCACGGACTGTCAGCCATGATGTTCAGAACATCAACAGCCATGTCCTGCACCGCAGCTTGGCGCTGCGCTGCCGCGGCGGGCGCCGGGCGGGGGGCTTGCGTCACCTGCCCGTTTGCTGGGCAGCCCAAGTCGCATCTGCCCGAAATTCGGGCGTCGCCCCCGGGCCGGCCGCCCGCGCCGTTACCGCGCCGCCGCATCGGGTGCTAGCCAGAGGGCCAGAGTAGGCGGCTAGGGTTCCGGCGGGCACGCGACTGGTCCGAGAGCCGCCACCGGCGGGGCAGACCCCCGCGCGGCGCACGGCGGGACAAAAGCCCGGGAGACCTCGTCAACCCCAGGGGAGAGGCGGCCAGACCCGTCACGCCCCGGAAGCGGAAGGGAAGAGGACGATGCTGCGTCGCCGTTCCATGCTGGCCGCCCTGGCGGCCCTGGGCGCCCTGACCCTGGCCCCCGCGGCCGAGGCCCAGGCGAAGAAGGACTTCAAGGTCGCCTGGTCGATCTATGTGGGCTGGATGCCCTGGGGCCATGCCGCCGACACCGGCATCGTGCGAAATCGGCCGACAAGTATGGCATCACCATCGAGGTGACGCAGTTCAACGACTATGTCGAATCGATCAACCAGTACACCGCCGGTGCCCATGACGCGGTCACGCTGACCAACATGGACGGGCTGTCGATCCCGGCCGCGGGCGGGGTGGACACGACCGCCGTCATCGTGGGCGACTTTTCCGCGGGCAATGACGCGGTGATCCTGAAGGACGGCGCGACGCTGGCCGACATCCGCGGCCGCAACGTGAACCTGGTGGAATACTCGGTCTCGCACTACCTGCTGGCGCGCGCGCTGGACAGCGTGGGCATGACCGAACGCGACGTGACCGTGGTCAACACCGCCGACCCCGACATGGTGGGCGCCTTCCAGACGCCGGACGTGACCGCGATGGTCACCTGGAACCCGATGGTGCAGGAAATCGTGGGCCTGCCCGGCGCGACCATCGTGTTCGACAGTGCGATGATCCCGGGCGAGATCATCGACCTGATGGTCGCCAATACCCAGGTGCTGGCCGACAACCCCGACTTCGGCCGGGCGCTGGCCGGCATCTGGTATGAAACCGTGGGGATCATGGCATCCGACACGCCCGGGGGCGCGGCGGCCCGCGCGGCGATGGGCGCGGCCTCGGGCACCGATCAGGCGGGGTTCGAGGCGCAGCTGGCCGCCACGAAACTGTTCGCCGATCCCGCCGAGGCGGTGGGCTTCGTCACCTCGCCCGATCTGGGCACCACGATGGACCGGGTGCGCGGCTTCCTGTTCGACAAGGGCCTGCTGGGATCGGGCGCGCCCTCGGCCGACGTGATCGGGATCGAGCTGCCGGGCGGCGCGGTGCTGGGCGATGCGGGCAACGTCAAGCTGCGGTTCACCGACACCTGGATGAAGCTGGCCGCCGACGGCGCGCTCTAGGGCCGCCGCCATGCGCTGGATCAACCGCCAGCCCGGCCCCGGCGGCCGGCTGGCGCTGGGGGCGCTGCCCTTTGTGCTGCTGGGGCTGGCCTATCTGGCGGGCTCGGCCCTGCGGCTGGCCGAGGATCCGAACGACAAGCTGTTGCCCGCGCTGACCAGCCTGGCCGCGGCGGTGGACCTGATGGCCTTTACCCCCGACCGGCGGACGGGCGAATACCTGCTGTGGACCGACACTGCGGCCAGCCTGCTGCGGCTGGGGGCGGGGCTGGGGCTGTCGGCCGTGCTGGCGCTGGCGGTGGGCATGGCTGCGGGCCTGCTGCCGCTGGCGCGGGCGGCGCTGGCGCCCCTGGTCGCCTTTGTCTCGATGGTGCCGCCGCTGGCGCTCTTGCCGGTGCTGTTCATCCTGCTGGGCCTGGGCGAGACGTCCAAGATCGCGCTGATCGTCATCGGCGTGGCGCCGATCCTGATCCGCGACCTGGCGATGACCGCCCAGGCCATCCCGCGCGAACAGATCGTCAAGGCCGAGACGCTGTCGGCCAGCACCTGGCTGATCGGGCTGCACGTGGTGCTGCCCCAGGTCGCGCCGCGGCTGATCGACGGGCTGCGGCTGCAGCTGGGGCCGGCGTTCCTGTTCCTGATCGCGGCCGAGGCGATTTCCGCCGACAGCGGGCTGGGCTACCGCAGCTTCCTGGTGCGGCGCTATCTGTCGATGGACATCATCTTTCCCTATGTCGCCTGGATCACGCTGCTGGCCGTGCTGATGGACCTGGGCCTGGCGCTGATCCGCCGCCGCCTGTTCCCCTGGGCCGAGCTGGAGCGCGCCCGATGACCGCGCTGACGATCGACCGCGTCTGGAAGGAATACGGCGACCAGATCGTGCTCGAGGACATCCGCCTGGACATCGCGCCGCGGTCCTTCGTGGCGCGGGTGGGACCGTCGGGCTGCGGCAAGTCCACCTGCCTGCGGATGCTGCTGGGCCAGGAAACCCCGACGCGCGGCCGCATCCTGCTGGATGGCGCCCCGCTGCCGGCCGAACCCGGCCCCGACCGCGGCGTGGTCTATCAGCGCTATTCGGTCTTTCCGCATCTGACGGTGCTGGGCAACGTGATGCTGGGCCCCGAGATGGCCGCGAACCGGCTGACCGGCCGTGCCCGGGGGCCCGCGCGCCGCGCGATCGCCGACCGTGCCCGCGCCCTGCTGGCCGAGATGGACCTGCGCCTTGCGCTGTCGAATACCCGCCACCCGCTGGACCCCGCCACCGGCCCGGTGCCCGCGCCTGAGGCCGCCATGGACCGCATCCACGACATCCCCGCCGAAAAGCCCTGGTCGGGCATCGTCCGCAAGGGCCAGACCCTGATCATCATCGACAGCTACGGCCGGCAGGCGATCGACACGATCTTCTACAACGCCCGGGACTTCGGCGAACGCTATTCGAACCAGGACACGATGCGCGAAAACGGCGTGGCCTGTATCGGGGGGGGGTGCGCATCGTCTCGTCCGTGGGGCGGGTGATGCTGACCTTCACCCATGACAGCGCCGGTCGGCACGACACCTGCGCGGGCTGCTGTTCGTGCGAAAGCAACACCGTCCGCTTTGGCCACGACACGCGCCACCTGCATGCCTGCCGCGAGAACTTCATCCTGGAACTGGCGCGCCACGGCATGACGAAGCGCGACATCGTGCCCAACATCAACTTCTTCATGAACGTGCCGATCAGCCCCAAGGGCGCCATGACCATCGACGACGGCCTGTCGCGCCCCGGCGACCGGGTGGAACTGCGCGCCGAGATGGACGTGCTGTGCGTCATCTCGAACTGCCCGCAGATCAACACCCCCTGCAACGGCTTCGATCCGACGCCGATCCGCGTCATCATCCGGGACTGACCGCCATGTTCAGCAAGGTTCTGGTGGCCAACCGCGGCGAGATCGCGCTGCGCGTGATCGCCACGCTGCGGCGGAAGGGGATCGGCTCGGTCGCGGTCTGGTCGGATGCCGACCGCTTTGCCCCGCATGTGCGGCTGGCGGATGAACACGTGCGGCTGGGCCCGGCGCCCGCCGCCGACAGCTATCTGAATGTCGAGGCGGTGGTGGACGCCTGCCTGCAGACCGGGGCCCAGGCGGTGCATCCGGGCTATGGCTTCCTGTCGGAAAACGCAGGCTTTGCCGAACGGCTGGCGGCGCAGGGCATCGTCTTCATCGGCCCGCGGCCCGAACATCTGCGCGCCTTCGGGCTGAAGCATACGGCGCGCGATCTGGCCCGCGCGGCGGGCGTGCCGCTGCTGCCGGGGACGGATGTGCTGACGGATCTGGATCAGGCGCTGGACCAGGCCCATCGCATCGGCTGGCCCGTCATGCTGAAAAGCAGCGCGGGCGGCGGTGGCATCGGCATGCATCTGTGCGCCGATGCGGATGCGCTGGCCGCCGCCTGGGACGGGGTGCAACGCACCGCGCGCGCCAGTTTCGGCGATGCGCGGGTGTTTCTGGAACGCTTCGTGCCCCATGCCCGCCATGTCGAGGTGCAGGTCTTCGGCGACGGGCGGGGCCGGGTGATGGCGCTGGGCGAACGCGACTGTTCGCTGCAGCGCCGCAACCAGAAGGTGATCGAGGAAACCCCCGCCCCCCTGCTGCCCGACGCCCTGCGCCAGCGCCTGTTCCGCGCGGCCGAGGATCTGTGCGCCTCGGTCGGCTATGCCTCGGCCGGGACAGTGGAATTCATCTGCGACCCCGCGCGCGCCGAGGCCTGGTTCCTCGAGGTCAACACCCGCCTGCAGGTCGAACATCCGGTGACCGAGGCGGTGCTGGGCATCGACCTGGTCGACTGGATGATCCGCCAGGCCGCGGGGCAGGAGGTGCTGCCCGCCACGCGCCCCGAACCGCAGGGCGCGGCCATCGAGGCGCGGCTTTATGCCGAGATGCCGCATGCGGGGTTTCGCCCCTCGGCCGACCGGCTGACCGAGCTGGCCTTCCCCCCCCCCGGCGTGCGCGTCGACGGCTGGATCGAGACGGGGACCGAGGTCACCCCGCATTACGACCCGATGCTGGCCAGATCATCGTCCACGGCGCCGACCGGGCGCAGGCCATCGCCCGGCTGCGCGCCGCGCTGGCCGACACCCGCGTCGCGGGGATCGAGACGAACCTGGCCTATCTGCGCGCCATCGCGGGGTCGGACCTGCTGGTCGGCGGGCAGGTGTCGACCACGGCGCTGGCCGACCTGGCCTTTGCCCCCGCGGCGGTCGAGGTGCTGGCGCCGGGCGCGCAGACCAGCCTGCAGGAACTGCCCGGCCGGCTGGGCCTGTGGCATGTGGGGGTGCCGCCCTCGGGGCCGATGGATGCGCGGTCCTTCCGCAATGCGAACCGGCTGCTGGGCAACCCGCCCGACACGGCGGCGCTGGAAATCACCGCCCGCGGCCCGGTGCTGCGGTTCCCGAGCGCGGCGCGGGTGGCCCTGGCGGGGGCGGCCATGCCGCTGACGCTGGACGGGGTCGCAGTGGCGGGGCCGGTGGTCGAGGTGCCCGCGGGCGGTGTGCTGGCCATCGGCGCGGCGCCGGGGCCGGGGCTGCGCGCCTATCTGGCGGTGGCGGGCGGCCTGGCCGCGCGGTGGTGCTGGGGTCGCGCGCGACCTTTGGCCTCGGCGGTTTTGGCGGCCCTGCCACGTGTGTCCTGCGCACGGGCGACATCCTGCCGCTGGCGCAGGGCGAAACCGGCACGCCCGCGGCGCCCGAGCCCGCGGACCTGACCCGGGACTGGGATCTGGCCGTTGTCTATGGCCCGCATGGCGCGCCCGTGGTCTATCGCCGGCAGGGGGATGAAAACCTGCTGGTCGAATACGGGGCCATGACGCTGGACATCGGGCTGCGGCTGCGGGTGCATCTGCTGATGCAGGCGGTGCGGGCCTCGGGCCTGCCGCTGGTCAATCTGACGCCGGGCCTCCGGTCGCTGCAGATCCACCACGACCCCGCCCGCATCGCGCGGGCCGACCTGATCGCCGAACTGGCCGCGATCGAGGCGCGCCTGCCCGCGGCCGATCGGGTGCGCGTGCCGTCGCGCACGGTGCATCTGCCGCTGTCCTGGAACGACCCCCAGGCGGAACTGGCGATGCGCAAGTCTCAGGACCTGGTGCGCCCCGATGCGCCGCGGTGCCCGTCCAGCATCGACTTCATCCGCCGCATCAACGGGCTGGCGGATGAGGACGCGGTCCGCCGCATCGTGCTGGAGGCCAGCTATCCGGTGCTGGGGCTGGGCGATGTCTATCTGGGCGCGCCGGTGGCCACGCCGGTCGACCCGCGCCACCGGCTGGTGACCACGAAATACAACCCCGCCCGCACCTGGACGCCGGAAAACGCCGTGGGCATCGGCGGGGCCTACATGTGCATCTACGGGATGGAGGGGCCGGGCGGCTATCAGCTCTTCGGCCGCACGATCCAGATGCGGAACAGCTGGCGCCGCAGCCCGCCCTTCGACCGCAACCCGTGGCTGCTGGATTTCTTCGACCGCATCCGCTTCTACCCCGTCAGCGCGCAGGAGCTGGCCGAGGCGCGCGACGCCTTCCCCCATGGCGCCTTTCCGGTGCGGATCGAGGAGCGCACCTTCGACTGGGCCGCGGAACAGGCCCGCCTTGCGGCCGAGGCCGGCGCCATCGCGCGGTTCAAGGCGACCCAGCAGGCCGCCTTCGACGCCGAACGCGACCGGTGGAAGGCGCTGGGCCTGGACCGTTTCGTCGTGCCCGACGGCCCGGCCGAGGCGCCGGGCGACGTGCCCGCGGGCTGCACCGGGGTGGAAAGCCCGGTCGCGGGCAACCTGTGGAAGTTCCTGGTCGATCCGGGCGCGCGGGTGGCGGCGGGCGACCGCATCGCCATCGTCGAGTCGATGAAGATGGAAATCGCGGTCGAGGCCCCGGCACCGGGCCGCGTCCGCACCCTGATCACCCGCCCGGGCCGCACCGTCCGCGCGGGTGAGGTTCTGGCCGTGATGGAGACCGAATGATGCTGCTGCCCCGGATGCTGACCCTGACGGCCCTGCGCGCGGCCTATGCCGCGGGCGCCACCCCGCTGGACGTGGCCGAGGCGGTGATCGCCCGCCGCGCCGCCCTGACCGACCCCGCGATGTTCATCACCCCGGTGGCCGATGACGACCTGCGCGCCGCGGCCCGCGCGCTGATGGATCAGGGGCCGCAGGGCCGGCCGCTGTATGGCATCCCCTTTGCGTTCAAGGACAATATCGACGTGGCGGGCCTGCCCACCACGGCGGCCTGCCCGGCCCATGCCTATGACCCGGCCGCCGATGCCGCAGTGGTGGCCCGCCTGCGCGCGGCGGGCGCGCTGGTGATCGGCAAGACCAACCTGGACCTGTTCGCCACCGGGCTGAACGGCACGCGGTCGCCCCATGGCGCGCCGCGGTCGGTGTTCAGCGCCGATCACGTCTCGGGCGGGTCGTCGTCGGGGTCGGCGGTGGCGGTGGCGGCGGGGCTGTGCGCCTTTGCGCTGGGCACCGATACGGCCGGGTCGGGCCGGGTGCCCGCGATGTTCAACAACCTGGTCGGCATCAAGCCCACGCCGGGCCTGGTGCCCAACACGGGCGTCGTGCCCGCCTGCCGCAGCGTCGATGTGGTGACGGTCTTTGCCGCCAGCGTGGCCGACGGGGTGGCGGTGCGCCGGGTGATGGACGGCCCCGACCCGGGCGATCCGTTCAGCCGGCCCGCGGCGCCCGTGGCGCTGCCCGCCCGGCCGCGCATCGGCGTGCTGGCGGGGGCGGAACGCGAGTTCTTCGGCAATGCCGAGGTCGAGGCGCTCTATGACGCGGCCATCGCGCGGGCGGCGGCGCTGGGGGCGACGATCGTGCCCTTCGACTATGCCCCGTTCCTCCAGGCGGCCGCACTGCCGTATGAAGGTCCCTGGGTCGCCGAACGTCTGGCCGCTCTCGAGGCGTTCCTGGCCAGCCATCCCGAGGCCTTCGACCCCACCGTGCGCGCGATCATCGAGGGCGCGCGCGGCATGACGGCGGTCGACGCCTTCCGCGGCCGCTACCGGCTCGAGGAGCTGCGCCAGGCCGTCGCCCCCACCTGGGCCGAATGCGACCTGCTGATGCTGCCCACCTCGCCCACCACCCATACGGTCGCCGACATGCTGGCCGATCCGGTGGCGAAGAACAGCCAGTTCGGCCGCTACACGAACTTTGCCAACCTTCTGGGCTATGCGGCGATCGCCGTGCCGGGGGGCTTTGGCCCCTCGGGCCTGCCGGCGGGGGTGACGCTGGTGGGCCCGGCCTTCAGCGACGATGCGCTGGCGGGCTTTGCCGGGGCGATGCATGCGGCGGCGGGCTGCGGGGCGGGGATCGACACCGCGCTGGACATCCTCGCGCCCGACCCCGCCGCGCTGCCTGCGGGGATGCTGCCGCTGGTCGTGGTGGGGGCGCATCTGTCGGGCATGGCCCTGAACCACGAACTGACCGGGGCGGGCGGCGTCTGCCTGGGGGCGGCCACCACCGCCCCGGGCTACCGGCTGTATGCCCTGCCCGGCACGGTGCCGGCCAAGCCCGGCCTGGCGCGCGACCCCGGCTTTGCCGGCCCCGGCATCGCGGTCGAGGTCTGGGCACTGCCGGTCGCGGCCTGGGCCGCCTTTGTCGCGGCGATCCCGGCCCCGCTGGGCGTGGGCAAGATCGCGCTGGCCGACGGGCGGCAGATCACCGGCTTTCTGGCCGAGGGTCACGCCCTGCAGGGCGCGCAGGAGATCACGTCCCACGGCGGCTGGCGCGCCTGGCGCGCGGCGCAGGGCTGATCCGGCCCGGGGGGGCCTACAGCATCGACAGGCCGCCCCAGATCAGCCGCAGCGACAGCAGGATCAGCACCACATCCAGCGCCAGGCGGAACCGGCAGTCCGACATGCGGTTCAGCACCAGCCGCCCCAGCGTGGTGCCCACCGCGCCCGCCGCGATCATCGCCGCGGCAAAGCCCAGGATCGCGAACATCGCCGTCTTCAGCAGATGCTGGGCCGACATCATCGCGCCGTGGGTGGCGACATGGCCGTGCCGGTCCAGCTTCAGCGACTTGGTAAAGGTCGCCACGAAGGGCCCCGTGGCGCCGAAGAACATGGTCAGAAAGCTGGAAAACGCCCCCGTCATCATGGGAAACCGCCGCAGCCAGGGCGGCGGGCTCAGGAACACCGACCAGATCACGAACAGCCCCACCCCGATCTGGACAAGCGCCGGCGGCAGGTTCACCACCAGCGCGCCCGCCACCGCCGCCCTGGCTGCGGCGGTTTCCCATGATGACGGG
>JACXUX010000426.1 GCA_014763725.1 Rhodobacterales bacterium | reverse complement strand
TGCGCATGGCAACTTTGCCGACTATGCGCCGATGGGTCTGGTGCTGCTGACCATCGCCGAACTGGCGCAGGCCCCGGCCAGATGCAGCCACGGGGCCGGGGCCTGCGCCAGTTCGGCGATGGTCAGCAGCACCAGACCCATCGGCGCATAGTCGGCAAAGTTGCCATGCGCACGGATGCGCCGCTGCAGCGGCCCGTCGCCGCCGTCGCCCAGCGACACGCCTGCGCTGCGGCGCCGGTCGATCACCCGCACCGACAGGATCAGGAAGATCACCGTCAGCAGGCCGGCATAGACCGGGGCGATCTGCAGCATGGCGCTAGCCTTCCAGTTCGATCAGCAGGTCCTTGGCCTCGACCTGGGCGCCGGGGACGACATGGATGGCCTTGACGGTCGCCTCGCGGTCGGCATGCAGGCCGGTTTCCATCTTCATCGCCTCGAGCGTCAGCAGCAGGTCGCCTGCGCGCACCTTCTGGCCCGGGGTGACGGCGATGCCCGCGACCGACCCGGGCATGGGCGCGCCGACATGGGCGGGGTTGCCCTCGGCCGCGCGGGGCCGGGCGGCGGTGCGGGCCTTGACGGCGCGGTTGGGCACGCGGATCGCGCGCGGCTGGCCGTTCAGTTCGAAGAACACCCGCACGTCGCCGTCGTCATGCGTCTCGCCCACGGCGGACAGGCGGATTTCCAGCGTCTTGCCGGGGTCGATCTCGGCCGAGATCTCTTCGCCCGGGGCCATGCCGTAGAAGAAGGTCCGCGTGGGCAGCGTGCGCACCGGGCCATAGGTCTTGTGCCGCGCGCGATAGTCCATGAAGACCTTGGGATACATCAGGTAGCCGTTCAGATCCTCGTCATCGACGGTCTGGGTCTCGCCCTCGTCATCGCCCAGTTCGGCGGTGATGCGGGCGCGCGTGGCCTCCAGATCCACGGGCGGCAGGCTGGCGCCGGGGCGGCCGGTCAGCGGGGTTTCACCCTTCAGCACCTTCTTCAGGATACCCCCAGGCCAGCCGCCGGGGGGCTGGCCCAGGTTGCCGCGCAGCATGTCCACCACCGATTCGGGGAAGGCCACCTCGACGGCCGGATCCTCGACCTGGGCGCGGGTCAGGCCCTGGGCCACCATCATCAGCGCCATGTCGCCCACCACCTTGGAGCTGGGCGTGACCTTGACGATGTCGCCGAACATGGCGTTGGCATCGGCATAGGCCTGGGCGACCTCGTGCCAGCGGTCCTCGAGCCCCAGGCTGCGGGCCTGCGCCTTGAGGTTGGTGAACTGCCCCCCGGGCATTTCGTGCAGCCAGACCTCGGAGGCGGGCGCGGGCAGGCCGGATTCGAAGGCGGCATAGAGCGTGCGCACGCCTTCCCAATAGTTCGAGATCTGGCGCACCGCGGCGATGTCCAGCCCGGTGTCGCGGTCGGTGTGGCGCAGCGCCTCGACGATCGAGCCGAGGCAGGGCTGCGAGGTGCCGCCCGAAAACGCATCCATCGCCGCATCCACCGCATCGACCCCGGCATCGCATCGCGCAGCTCGCGCGCACGGTCGAGGTAGTACTTCAGGTCGTATTTCGCGCGGTCCGGGTCGAGGAGATCGCCGGTGTAGCAGATCGTGCCCTCGCACAGCTTGTCGGCCTCGATCACGGCGTCCATGGCGACGCGCATGTTGTCCACCCAGTTGAGCGAATCGAACACGCGGAACACGTCGACGCCGGTCCGGGCGGCCTGGAACACGAAGGATCGAACCACGTTGTCGGGATAGTTGGTGTAGCCCACCCCGTTCGAGGCGCGCAGCAGCATCTGCGTCATCAGGTTCGGCATGGCCGCGCGCAGGTCGCGCAGCCGCTGCCAGGGGCATTCCTGCAGGAAGCGGTAGGCCACGTCGAAGGTGGCGCCGCCCCAGCATTCGACGCTGAACAGCTGGGGCAGGTTGGCGGCATAGGCCGGGGCCACCGCGATCATGTCGATCGACCGCATCCGCGTGGCCAGCAGGCTTTGATGCCCGTCGCGCATCGTGGTGTCGGTGATCAGCACGCGGCGCTGGGCGCGCATCCAGTCGGCCACGGCCTGGGGCCCGCGCTGCGCACCGAAACCCCCGCGACCGGCACGCGCAACCTGCTGGAGCAGAAGGGACCGCAAGCGGTCGCCGACTGGATGCGGGCGCAGCGCCAGGTGCTGATCACCGACACCACCATGCGCGACGGGCATCAGAGCCTGCTTGCGACCCGCATGCGCTCGATCGACATGATCCGCGTGGCGCCGGCCTATGCGGCGAACCTGCCCGGGCTCTTCAGCGTCGAGTGCTGGGGGGGCGCCACCTTCGACGTGGCCTACCGCTTCCTGCAGGAATGCCCCTGGCAGCGCCTGCGCGACCTGCGCGCGGCCATGCCGAACCTGATGACGCAGATGCTGCTGCGCGCCTCGAACGGCGTGGGCTACACCAACTATCCCGACAATGTCGTGCAGTCCTTCGTGCGCCAGGCCGCCGCCACCGGCGTCGACGTGTTCCGCGTCTTCGACAGCCTGAACTGGGTCGAGAACATGCGCGTCGCGATGGATGCGGTGCTCGAGGCGAACAAGGTCTGCGAGGGCACGATCTGCTACACCGGCGATCTCCTCGACCCGGACCGCGCGAAATACGACCTGAAGTACTACCTCGACCGTGCGCGCGAGCTGCGCGAT
>JACXUX010000425.1 GCA_014763725.1 Rhodobacterales bacterium | reverse complement strand
CCTATATCGCGCGCGCAGGGTAAAGCGGCGCACGAAGGCGCGCGCGATATAGGCGTCGCGCGCCCCCACCAGCCGCAGCACGCGGATCACCTGGCCGTTGGCGGCCAGCGCGGCCTGGGCGGCCAGCGTGATCATCGCCGCCATCGTGCCCAGGATCAGCACCACCGACAGCCCCCCCAGCGCCCGCAGTCGCCCCGCCGCCACCGCCAGCGGGCGGCGCCAGCGCTGATGGTCGTCCAGCAGCGCGCCCGGCGCCTCGGCCGCCAGGCGCTGGCGCAGGCCCTCGGCGTCATAGCCCGCGCCGGTCTCGGTCAGCTCGACCAGCCGCGGCACGGGCAGGCTGTCCAGCGGCAGGCCGGGGCCCAGCCAGGGCTCCAGCAGGGCGCGCTGTTCGTCGTCGCTCAGCGCGCGGGCGCCGGCGATGCCGGGGGTGGTGGCCAGCACGTCCAGCACCGCCTGGGTCTGCAGCGCCATCTGGTCGGGCGGGGCCGAGATGCGGATCGTCGCCGTGCGCGCCAGCGCCTCGGACCAGCGGTCGGCCAGCCGCCCCGAGGCCAGCGACAGCGCCAGCGCAAAGACCGCCAGGAACGCCATCGCCGCGGCCGAGGCGCCGGTCAGCCAGGCCGTGTGCCCGGTGGGCGGCACCACCCGGTCGGCCTGGCGGTCCACCGCCAGCACATCGCGCAACAGGGCCGCCCAGGTCACAGATCGGCCCCCGCCAGCTGGATGCGCCGGTTGCGGATGCGCAGCACGCGCGCGGCCACCTGCTGCTTGGCCGTGCGGATCAGGTTCAGGTCGTGGGTCGCCACCAGGATGGTCTTGCCCATCCGGTTCAGCTCGACCAGCAGGGTCAGCAGGCGCACCGACATCTCCCAGTCCAGGTTGCCGGTGGGTTCGTCCGCCAGGATCACGTCGGGCGACATGATGACGGCGCGCGCCACCGCGGCGCGCTGGCGTTCGCCCCCCGACAGCGACGGCGGCCGCGCATCGGCCAGCTGCGCCAGCCCCACCCAGCCCAGCAGGTCGGTCAGGTCGCGCGCCGGCACCTCGCGCCCCGACACGGTCAGCGGCAGCGCGACATTGGCGGCCAGCGGCAGGTGGTCCAGGAACTGGCAGTCCTGATGCACCACGCCGATGCGGCGGCGGATCTGCGCCACTTCATCGCGGGACAGGCTGCGCACCTCGCGGTCGAACAGCATCACCCGGCCGGCGGTGGGCAGCAGTTCGGCATAGCACAGCTTCAGGAATGTCGACTTGCCCGCGCCCGAAGGCCCGGTCAGGAAATGGAACGACCCCGGCGCCAGCCGCAGCGACACCTCGGACAGAAGTTCCCCCCCGCCATAGCTGTAGGCCATGTTGTCGAACGCGATCACGTCTGCCCCCCGGGCGCGCCACCCTGCGTGGCCATCTTGCCCGTTTGGGCGGCGGATTCAACGCCCCGGACCCCGGCGCCCCACAAACACTTGGAGCCTGCGGGCATCGTTGCTACAACATGACGAGGATTGTCCGGTGAAAGCGACAGGATGCGGCTGATCTGCCCGAATTGCGGCGCCCAGTATGAGGTGGACGACGCGGCCATCCCGCCCGAAGGTCGCGACGTGCAGTGTTCGGCCTGCGGTCATGCCTGGTATCAGCTGCATCCCGATGCCGCCGCTGAGGCCGAGACCGACGACGAGCGGTACGAACCCGTCCCCGCCACGGTTCCGATCTCGCCCGCCCCGCCGGATGAGGCGCTCGAAGCCGCGCTGGCGCGGGCGCAGCGCGATCTGGCCGC
>JACXUX010000095.1 GCA_014763725.1 Rhodobacterales bacterium | reverse complement strand
CGCCGGGCGATCCGACCGGGCATCCGGATCGCGACCAGCCCGGCCGGGGGCATGGCCGGGCCAAGCCCCTGTCGCAGATCCTGACCCATATCGGCCAGGACGCCGCGCGCGCCACGGTCGCGGTGAACGACCTTATGGCGCTGCTGCGCACGCGGGGCCGGGCCGCGCTGATGCTGATCTTTGCCTTCCCGAATGTGCTGCCCGCGCCGCCCGGCCTGTCGGGGCTGCTGGGGTTGCCGCTGCTCTATCTGTCGGTGCAGATGATGCTGGGGCGGATGCCCTGGCTGCCGCGGTTCATCGGCGAACGCGCGGTGCCGCGCGACCGTTTCGCGGCGCTGGTCGACCGGCTGGCGCCCTGGCTGGCGCGGGCGGAACGGCTGTTGCGCCCGCGCTGGCCGCTGCTGGTGGGGCGGCTGGCCGAATATGTGCTGGGGGCGCTGTGCCTGATCCTGGCGGCCGTCCTGGCGCTGCCCATCCCGCTGGGCAACATGCTGCCTGCGTTGGCCATCTGCCTGATCGCGCTGGGCATCCTGGAACGCGACGGGGTCTGGGTGGGCGCGGGCATCGCCATAGGGATGGTCGCGCTGGCGGTGGTGGCGGGCGTGGTGTATGCGGTCGTGAAATCCGCCATCTTCCTGCTGATGAACGCCTTTGTCTGATACGCGCACCGCAGGGGGCCCCGCATGATCCTGGAACTGCTGATCGTCCTGGCCCTGACCCTGGTGAACGGCGTCCTGGCGATGTCAGAACTGGCGATCGTGTCCTCGCGCCCGGCACGGCTGCGGGTCATGGCCGACAATGGCAACCGGGGCGCGGCCATCGCGCTGCGTCTGGCCGACGATCCGGGCCGGTTCCTGTCCAGCGTGCAGATCGGCATCACGCTGGTCGGCGTGCTGTCGGGCGCGTTCTCGGGGGCGACGCTGGGCGTGCGCCTGGCCGCGGGTCTGCAGGCCGCGGGCCTGTCGGCTTCGCTCGCCCAGCCGCTGGGCGTGGGCGGGGTGGTGGTGGCCATCACCTATCTGTCGCTGGTCTTTGGCGAGCTGGTGCCCAAGCAGATCGCCCTGCGCGCGCCCGAGGCCGCCGCAACGCGGATCGCCCCGCTGCTGCAGGTGATCGCGCTGGTCGCGGCGCCTCTGGTCTGGCTGCTGGACCGGTCGGGCCGCCTGGTGCTGGCGCTGCTGGGCCAGTCGGGCCGGGCCGACAGCGGCGTGACGGATGACGAGGTCAAGATGGTCCTGGCCGAGGCGCGGTCGGCCGGCGTGATGGACCCGGCCGAAACCGAGATGATCGCCGGCGTCATGCGCATCGCCGACCGCACCGCGCGCGGCCTGATGGTGCCCCGGACCGAGGTCGAGCTGGCCGACCTGGCCGACCCGCCCGAGGCGATCCTGCGCCGCTTCCTCGACACCGGACATTCGCGCCTGCCGGTGCGCGACGGCGGGCCTGACGACATCGTGGGCGTCCTGCGCGCCCGCGACGTGCTGGCCGCCGGCCGCGGGCCCCGCCTGCCCGACTTGCGGCCGCTGATCGTCGAGGCGCCGGTGGTGCGCGACGGAATGGCGGCGCTGGACGTGCTGGAAACCCTGCGCGCATCGCCCGCGCACATGGTGCTGGTCCATGACGAATACGGCCATTTCGAGGGGATCGTGACCGCGATGGACGTGCTGCGCGCCATCGCCGGCGACTTCCCCGAGGGCGAAGAGGCCGAAGACCCGATCGTCGACCGGCACGACGGCAGCCTGCTGGTGGCGGGCTGGATGCCGGCCGACGAATTCGCCGACCGCATCGGCCTGACGCCGCCGGTCAGCCGCTTGGGCGCCTCGGGCACAACGACTTCCGGCCAGGGAAAGACCTCGGCCAGCATCCCGTTCGGGATGAATTTCGGATGCGCCTGCGCCCGCACCCCGCCCAGCGCCCCGCCGGAGACCGAGATGACCAGACAGGACTTGCCACGGAGCACCGACCGGTAGGCGGGGCGCGAGGCCCAGTCGATCGCGTTCTTCAGCACGCCGGGGATCGAGTAATTGTATTCGGGCGTCACGAACAGCAGGCCATCGGCCGCGCCGATCTGCGCGATCAGCCGCGCCACCGCCGGGCCGCCGTCGTGGTCGGCATTGTAATGCGGCAGGCTGCCGATGTCGGCCGTGTCGGCCGCGATGCCCTGGGGCAGGCGCTCGGCCAGCGCGCGCATCAGCGCGGTCGCCGACGAGGCCGCCCGCAGCGAGCCGGAAAAGCACAGGATCTGGGTCATGGGTCGGTCCTTCAGGGCCGGGCAAGCCAGGTGGCGATGCCGGGGAAGATCGCCAGCACCACAAGGCAGGCGATCATCGTCGAGACGAACGGAAAGGCGCCGCGAAAGATGTCGCCCACCCGCAGGGCGGGGTCGTTCATCGCGGACTTGATGGTAAAGACGGACAGGCCGAAGGGCGGGGTCAACAGGCCGATCTCGACCGCGACCACGGTCATGACGCCGAACCAGATCATGTCGAACCCCGCCGCCTGGGCCACCGGCACCGCGATAGGCAGCAGGATCAGCACGATCGAGATGCTGTCGATGAGGCAGCCCAGCACGACCACGATCGCCAGATACAGCACCAGGAACCCCCAGGGGCCGACCGGGCCGGACAGCAGCATCCCGCCCAGCGCGGCGGGCAGGCCGGACATCGCCAGCATCCGGCTGAAGAACGACGCGGCCATCACCAGAAACAGCACCGACACCGTGATCTGCCCGGTTTCCACCAGGATCTGCCACAGCCGCCCGCCGCCCAGCGACCGGCGCATCAGCGCCACGACCAGAGCGCCCAGCGCGCCCGCGGCCCCCGCCTCGGTCGGGTTCAGGAAGCCGCCATACAGGCCCCCCAGCACCAGCGCCATCAGCCCCGCGATGGGCAGCCCGCGCCGCGCCATCTGGCCCGGGCTCAGCGTCAGGCCCGCGTGACCCTCGGTCCGGTCGAACACCGCCTGCGGGCGAAAGGTGGCCAGCAGCAGGATCGTTCCCGAAAACAGCGCCGCGAGCAGCAGCCCCGGCCCGATGCCCGCCAGGAACAT
The DNA here is from genome assembly GCA_014763725.1 of Rhodobacterales bacterium. GTDB lineage: Bacteria > Pseudomonadota > Alphaproteobacteria > Rhodobacterales > Rhodobacteraceae > JACXUX01. The sequence continues at coordinate 6,002 of JACXUX010000095.1, read as the reverse complement.
CCGGCCCACCGACACCTCGGCCAGCACGGCATAGACGATCATCGACAGCGACGGCGGGATCAGCATCCCCAGCACCGACGACCCCGCCACCAACCCGGTGGCAAAGCTGCGGGTATAGCCGTGGCGCACCATTTCCGGCACCGCCACCCGCGAAAAGACCGAGGCCGAGGCGATCGGGATCCCGGTGATCGAGGCAAAGACCGCATTGGCAAAGACCGTCGCCCCGCCCAGCCCCGCCCGCAGCCGCCGCAGCGCCGACTGGAACCGTCGAACATGTCCTTGCCCACGCCCGAGACGGTGACCAACAGGCCCATCAGCACGAACAGCGGGACCACGGCGAACAGGTATTCCTCAAGACTGTCGCGCGCGACCGACCCGGCCATGCGAAAGGCCACCGTCTCGTTCCGGATCGGGCTGACGCCCGCAAAGGACACGGCCAGCATGGCCACGCCGATGGGCATCCCCAGCCCGATCAGCAGGATCAGCCCGGCGACGCCCGCGATGCCGATTCCAGCCCGGTCATTCCAGCCCCCCGCCCAGCGGCGGCGGCGCCCCGCGCAGGGCGGCCACGACCTGGATCAGGAACTGCACCGCCGCCACCGCCAGCCCCAGCACGAAGGCCAGGCCAAAGGGCCAGACCGGAAAGGTCAGCACGCCCTGGATGCCGATGTACTTGGCGCCCGCCAGGTCGCGCTGCAGCGTCAGGAACCCGGCCCAGCCGATCATCGCCAGCATCCCCGCCCCCACAAGGTCATAGACCGTGCCCAGCAGCGCGGCCGCCCTGGGCCGGCGGGCCGCGAGCCAGCCCAGGACCATGTCCGTCCGCGCCAGCCGGTTGGCGCGGATCGTGGTGGCCAGCGCCAGATAGACGATGACCACCAGAAGCGCCGCGCCCAGTTCCGACACCAGCGGCAGCGATCCGCCCAGCACGTTGCGGGCAAAGGCGTCGGCGCAGATGATCGCCATCAGCACCGCGATCAGCAGGGTCGACACCGCCGCCAGCGCGTCGCCCACCCGGGCCCAGGCCCGGGTGAACGCCCCGTCGCGCAGCGCCTGGGGATGGGGCGCGCCGCCGGTCATGGCGTTACTGCGCCGCCCAGTCGCGAACGGGCGTTTCGCCGCGCGCCTTCAGCCCCGCCATATAGGCCGTCAGCACCGCCCGGCCGGGCAGGCCGCGCGCCTCCATGTCGGCGGCCCAGGTGCCGGCCAGGTCGGGCAGCACGTTCACCCAGGCGGTGCGCTGGTCCTGGGGCATGTCGGTCACGGTGACGGGCGGGTTCTGGGTGGCGCCAGCCTCGACGATCTTCTGCATCACGGCGACGGGGCGTTCCAGCAGATCCTGGCCATGCGCCGCGGTGAAATGGGCGCCCGCGGCGCGCATGGCGGCCTGAACCTCATCCGGCAGGCCGGCCCGGACATCGGCATTCACCGTGATCGCGCCGGAAAAGGCCCTGCCCATCTGCACCCGGGTGACGTAGGGGGCGACCTCATAGATCTTGGCCGGGAAGACGCCCAGCGCCAGCGACAGCACGCCGTCGGACACGCCGGTCTGGATGTCGGTGTAATAGCTGGTCAGCGACCCGCCCACCGGATCGGCGCCCGTGCCCGACAGCCAGGTGCCCAGCACCCCGGGGGCCGAGATCTTCATCCCGTTCAGGTCGGCCAGGCTGGTGATCGGCTTCTTGGTATACAGGTCATAGCTGTCGGTGCCGGTCAGGCCCAGCACGACGATGTTGTGCTCCTCCCATTCGGCGCGCAGCTCGGGGATGGTGTCCAGCATCTCCTGCATCACGGCCAGCTGGACCGGCGGGATGTTGGTGGCAAAGGGCGCATAGCTGGACACCTGGCTCAGCGGCAGTTCGGCGCCCTCGAGCAGCGCGAACACCCAGCCCACATCCGTCACCCCTCTTCGACCGAGGACAGCGTCGCATTGGCCTTGTAGAGCGCACCGCCGAAGGCCTCGTTCCAGGTGATCCTGTGGTTGCCCCTCTGGGCCAGCAGCCGGTCGGTTTCGGCCATGAAATGGGTCTGCATCATGCCCACCCAGGGGATCGTGGTCGGGTGGCTGGCGGCGATGGTCAGGTCGATGTTTTCCTGCGCCAGCGCGGCGGCAGGCAGGGCGATGGCCGAGTCCAGCAGGATCGGCTTCAGGTTCATCGTGGTCTCCTCCCTAGCTGTGTGGCGGGCCGTCGGCCCGCCTTGCTTCGTTGCAGTTCGGCGCGGATCTCGGCCCCGTGCTGGTCCAGCGTGGGCGGCGGGCGCACGCTGCGGTCGGGCTGGCCGTCAAAGTTGTAGGGCGCGCGCACGGTGGCCAAGGTGCCCATCTGCGGATGGTCGGCCGTGACCTTGATGCCCAGATGCACCGCCTGGGGATCCTCCAGCGCCTCGTCGCTGTCATAGGCGGGGGAATAGGGCACTTCGGCGGCCTCAAGCGCCGCGCACCAGTCGGCGCGGCTGCGGCTGCGGAACACCGGCGTCATGATCGCGATCAGGTCGTCCTGGTGGCGGATGCGTTCCAGCCGTTCGGCGAACCGCGGGTCGGTGGCCAGATGCTGCTGGCCCGTCGCCTGCAGGAACCCGGTCCAGAACTTGGGCGGGCTGGACATGTGGATCGCGACCCATTTCCCGTCGGCGCATTCGAAGGTGTAGGACTGGCTGACCACCGGCCGGCTGAGCGGGCCCATCACCTCGCCCACGCTGAAGTAATGGGTGAAGCTGTCCGGGTTGAAGTGGCACATCGCTTCCAGCATCGAGATGTCCAGCCGCCGGCCGCGGCCCGTCGTGCCGCGTTCGACCAGCGCGGCGAGGATGCCCGTGGCCGCATAGTGCCCGGTTACCGCATCGGCGATGGCGGGGCCGATCACGCGCGGGTTGGTGGGCGGCGTCATCAGCCGCAGAAAGCCCGAGGCCGCCTGCGCCACCGTGTCATAGGTCGGCCGGTCGCGCGCCGGCCCCGAGTTGCCGAAGCCCGAGATCGCGCAATAGATCAGCCGCGGATTGAGGCGGCGCAGGTCATCCTCGCCCGCGCCCATCTTTTCCGCCACGCCGGGGCGGAAGTTCTGGATGAACACATCCGCCCCCGCGATCAGGTCGTGGAACACGGCCAGATCCTCGGGCTTGCGGGTGTCCAGCGCGATCGACCGCTTGTTGCGGTTGTAGGTCTGGAAATGCGGGCTGTAGAGCCCGCCCTTGAACGCGCGGAAGGGATCGCCCTCGCCCGGGCGTTCGACCTTGATCACGTCGGCGCCCAGATCGGCCAGCTGCATCGCCGCCGCGGGGCCGGTGATGTAGGTGCCCATCTCGATCACGCGGATGTTGCGCAGCGGGGTCATTTCGCGGGCTCTCCGTCATAGCCGATGGCCAGATCGGCCTGATGCGACATGATGAATCCGATCGGGCGGCGGCTTTCCTCATACAGATGCGCGGCCAGCCCGCCCGCGCGCGCCAGGAGCGGCACGGCCTTCAGCGCCTCGAGCGGCCAGCCCGCATCCAGGATCACCGCCGGGATCGCGCCCGAGACGTTGACGGGCAGCGGGCGGTTCATCACCTGCCCCGCATGCGCCCCCAGCAGCCGCAGCACGGCCACATGCGCGCCCGACACGCCCAGGTCGTCGGCGATCGCAAGCAGCCGGTCGGCGCGCGGATCGCCCGCCGAATGCTGGGGATGGCCCAGACCCGGCACCTTGCGCCGCGCGGCCTTCAGCCCGGTCAGCGAGGCGAGCACCGCCGCCTCATCCCTGCCCGCGGCCACGATCTCGGCCAGATAGCGGCCGGCGACCTCGCTGGACCCCGCGACCACCGTGCCCATGCCCAGCAGGCCCGCGGCCATGGCGCCCTGCCAGGCCTCGGGCGCTGCGGCCAGCGTCATCCGCGCGGCCTGGACGCTGGGCACCAGCCCGTGTTCGGCGATCGCCACCAGACAGGCGTTCATCATCGCCTTCTGCGGCGCGGTCGGGCGCTGGCCGCAGACCGGCAGCCGAAGCAGTCGGTGAAATCCACCTGGCCGATCAGGTCGCGGCACAGGTCGTGGCCGCGCACGGTGATCGAATGGTCGTCCGAGGTGGCGATGGCCGTCAGGGCCTTGTCCGGCTTTCCGAGTCTCATCCTGGCCCATTTTTTCGCATATCGAATAGTTTTTCCCTTGCCGAAAGGCAGGGGTCGCTCTCGCTTGGCGTCAAGTCGGGAAATGCCGGGGGAGGACACCCGCCCTGCGCGACATCAACCCGTTCACCATCACCGGGGCGGTGAAGCGGTCCTTCAAGACCGAGGACGGCAGCTGCCTGAAATTCCTGCTGGAAACCTTCATCGCGCACCTGCACGACGACACGCGCGAGGTGAACCTGACCCATGACGAATGGATCGGGATCCTGAACTTCCCGTAGGACTGCGGGCAGATCTCGACGCCCGAGCGGCACGAATTCATCCTGCTGTCGGACGTGCTGGGCTTTTCGGCGCTGGTCGACATGATCAACCCCCGCGGCGGCGCGACCGAGGGGTCGAACCTGGGCCCGTTCTACCTGGACAATGCCCCGCGGCTGGCGCTGGGCGGCGATCTGGGGCGCGACCGCCAGGGCGCGATGCTGCTGGTCCAGGGGCAGGTGCGCGATTCGCTGGGCAACCCGATCCCCGGCGCGCTGATCGACACCTGGCAGGCCGATGCCGCCGGCACCTACCCCATCCAGGAACAGGCCAGCGGCCAGGACAAGCATGACCTGCGCGCGCTGATCACCGCCGACGACCGCGGCGAATACTGGTATACGACCGTCCTGCCCAAGCCCTATACCGTGCCCCATGACGGCCCGGTGGGGCGGCTTCTGCGGGCGGGCAACCGCCATGCCTGGCGCGCGGCGCATCTGCACTACATCATCCGGGCCGAAGGCTATCGCGCGATCACGACCGAGCTGTTCTTCGACAACACCGAATATCTGGACAACGACGCCGTGTTCGGTGTGCGCAAATCCTTGATCACCAAGCTGGAAGCGGTGAAAAAGACCGACGTGCTGCCCGCGACCGAACGCAAGCCGGACGCGCGCTGCCGCTTCGACTTCGTGCTGGCGTCGGCCTGAGGCGACAGGAGAGCCGCGCCATGGATGACGGGGACCGGCCCGCCGAATTCGTCGAAGCCCTGGCCAAGGGGCTGGCGGTTCTGGAATCCTTTGACGCCGCGCATCCCGACATGACGCTGTCGGAAATCGCGCGGCGGGTCGGGCTGACCCCGGCCGCGGCGCGGCGCAGCCTGATCACGCTGGGCGCGCTGGGCTATGTGGGCCAGCGCGGCAAGCGGTTCCACCTGCGCCCCAAGGTCATGGCGCTGGGGTCGGGGTTCCACTTCGCCTCGCGCATCGACGAACTGCTGCTGCCCGAGCTGCGCCAGATCGTCGAGGCGCATGGCGATGCGGCATCCGTCGCGATGCTGGACGGCCACGATGTCATCTACATCGCCCACCATTCCACCCAGCGCGCGCGCCGCGCCACGGCGGTGGTGGGGGCGCGCTATCCGGCCCATGCCACCAGCCTGGGCCGCGTGCTGCTGCCCGGCCTGCCGGATGACGCGCTGGCGCGGTTCTTTGAAACGGTCGAGCCCGTCGCGCTGACCTCGCGCACCGTCACCTCGAAGGAGGAGCTGCGCCGCCTGATCTGGAAGGCGCGCGATCTGGGCTAAGCCACCACCGTCGACCAGCTGGACCATGGCATCACCGCGCTGGCAGTGCCGATCCGGGCGGCCGACGGGTCGGTCGTGGCCGCGCTGAATTCCTCGGGCTACACCGGCATGGTCACCCCTGACGAGATGGCGGCCACCCGCCTGTCCGACCTGCGCGCGGCGGCCAGCCGCATCGGCGCCGCCGCCGGACGCATCCCCGCCCTGTCGGCCGCCGGTCTGCGCGAGGGTGACGTCATCACCGCCGTCGACGGCGAGCCCTTCACTCGCGACGAACGCCTGTGGTCGCTGGGTCAGGCGGTCGGCGGCAGCGCGCCCGTCACCCTGTCCGTGCGCCGGGGCG
>JACXUX010000424.1 GCA_014763725.1 Rhodobacterales bacterium | reverse complement strand
GGTCGATGGCGATGTCGGCCACCACCTCGGCGGGGCGGGGCGAAAAGACAAGCACGCGGTCGGCCAGCATCACCGCCTCGGTCACCGAATGGGTGACCAGCAGGGTGGTGGTGCCGCGCGCCTCCCAGATCCGGGGCAGATCCTGGCCCAGCTGCTGGCGCGTCAGCTCGTCCACCGCGCCAAAGGGTTCGTCCAGCAGCAGAAGCCGCGGCCAGGTGGCCAGCGCCCGGGCGATCGCCGCGCGCTGGCGCATGCCCCCCGACAGCTGGGCCGGCCGCGCCTCGGCAAAGCCGGCCAGACCCACCAGCGCGATCAGCTCATCGACCGCCGCCCGGTCCACCGGGCGGCGCGCCAGCGACAGCGCCAGTTCGATGTTGCCGCGCACGCTGCGCCAGGGCAGCAGCGAGGGGTCCTGGAACGCCACCGCCAGCCCCGCCTGGCGCAGGGTCTGCGCCGGGGGCTGGCCGCCGATCTCGATCCGGCCGGCGCTGGGGCTTTCCAGCCCCGCGATCATCCGCAAAAGCGTGGTCTTGCCGCAGCCCGAAGGCCCGACCAGCGCGGTGGTCTGCCCCGCCGCGAAGGTGAGGCTGGTGGGCCGGACGGCCTGAATGCCGCCCGGCCATGTCTTGGCCACGCCCGCGCAGACGACGCCGGGCGGCCCATGCGGATCAGGCGCCATGGACCTCTTCGAGGATCGAACGGTCCCACAGGTCGGGCGTCACCGTCCGGCCGAGAAGCGCAAGGGTTTCGATGTTCGCGGCCACCGTTTCGTCGGTCCACCAGCCGAAGCCGCTGGCATCGGTCAGGGCGGAAAACATCAACGGCACCTGCCGCGCGGCCTGCAGCCTTTGCGTGGCCGCGTCAAGCCCCGCATCGGGGAACAGCCGCAGCGTCAGGTCGGCCGCGGCATCGGTATCCTCGCGGAAGGCCTGCCAGCCTCGCACCTCGCCCCGCATCAGCGCCACCAGCTCGGCCCGGCGGTTGGCCAGGCTGTCCAGCGTGGCGATGTAGGTCTGCGAATGCAGCGCATAGCCGAAATCGCCCATCAGCATGGTGACGGATGCGATGCCCTGCACCTCCATCGCCACGGGCAGGTCGATTTCCCAGCACAGCAGGCAGTCGACCTCACCCGCCAGCAGGGGCTGGGCCGAATACTGCGTGGGCACGATGGTGATGGCGTTGATGTCGACGTTGTTCAGCGTGCACAGCGCCTGAAGCACGGGGGTATTGGCCAGCGCCATCCCGATCCGCTTGCCCACCAGATCGGCGGGGGTGTTGACCGGATTGGCGGGCAGCGAGGCGATGACGAAGGGGTTCTTCTGCATCGCAACGCCCAGGATGCGGAAGGGCGCGCCCTGTTCCACCGCTGCCGCGGTATAGTCGGCGGCCGAGATGCCGATCAGCGCCGCGCCCGACACCACGGGCGGTTCGACCGGCGCATTGGGTCCGCCGGGCAGCAGCGACACCGCCAGCCCCTGTTCGGACCACAATCCGCGGTCCTGCGCGATGTAGCTGCCCGCGAACTGCGCCGAATGCAGCCAGGACAGCTGCAGCGCGACCTGGGTCTGCGCGCGGCTGCGGCCGGCAAGGCCCGGCCAGATCGCCGCGGCGCCCAGCGCGGCCGTGCCCGCGCCCAGCAGGCGCCGTCGTGTCAGGGGGAAGGAATGTGTCATGTCGTCTCCTGGATGTCAGCCTAAGCCGCGGGTCCGGCCTGGCAAGGGGGGGGCAGGCCGGACCCGCGGCTTAGGCTGACATCCAGGAGACGACATGACACATTC
>JACXUX010000423.1 GCA_014763725.1 Rhodobacterales bacterium | reverse complement strand
GGTCTGGACCGCCGGTCAGGACGGCTGGCGCCCCGCGGGCGACCTGCCCGCGCTGGCCACGGTCTTTGCCCAGGTGCCGCCGCCCCCGCCGCCGCCGGGCTGCGCCATCTGGCCCGCCATGCCCATTCCCAGCGCGGCGCCCAGGCCCGTGGCCATGGCCGACCCCGCGGCCGAGGCCGGGTTGCCCATCGCCTCGGCCACGCCGAACTGGGTATACTTGCGCAGGTCGCCCACGATCCCCATCGAGGTGCGCTTGTCCAGCGCGCGTTCCACCTCTTCGGGCAGGCTGATGTTTTCGATGTAGAATTCGGGCAGGGCGATGCCGTATTCGGCGATCTTGGGCGCGATCGCCTGCGCCACCATCCGGCCCAGATCGGCGGTGTTCGCCGCCATGTCCAGCACCGGGATGCCCGACCCCGCGATCACCCGGCTGAATTCCTGGACGATGATGTTGCGCAGCTGGAAGCTGATCTCGTCGGCGGTGAATTCGCCGTCGGTGCCCACGATTTCGGTCAGGAAGCGGCCGGGGTCGGTCACCCGCATCGCATAGGTGCCATAGGCGCGCAGCCGGACCGGGCCGAATTCCGGGTCGCGGTACATCACCGGGTTCTTGGTGCCCCATTTCAGGTCGTTGAAGCGGGTGGTGTTGACGAAGTAGATCTCGGACTTGAAGGGCGACTGAAAGCCGTGGTCCCAGTGCTGCAGCGTGGTCAGCACCGGCATGTTGTTGGTTTCCAGCTCATAGAGCCCGGGGCCGAAGACATCGGCCAGCTGTCCCTCATGCACGAAGACGGCGGCCTGGCCTTCGCGCACCGTCAGCTTGGCGCCATACTTGATCGCATGGCCCTGCCGTTCGAACCGCCAGACCATGGTGTCGCGCGTGTCGTCGACCCAGTGGATGACGTCGATGAACTCGCCCTTGAGGAAATCGAAGATCATGGTCGGGGGTCCTTTCGGGTCAGCTTCCCTCGCCCATCAGGCCGCGGGCAAGGGCATGGACGATGGGGCGGGCCTCGGCCTCGGTCATGCCGGGGCGCAGCAGGGGCGAGTAGAGCATGCGCAGCATCACCTCGTCCATCGGGGTCAGCAGGGCGAATTCCTCGTCGTCGTTGAAGATCGACGGGCGCGCATGGGGGCTGTCGTTGGCCAGGCCCAGGCCCTGGGCGATTTCCTCATGGATGCAGCCCAGGCGCATCAGGTCGGGGTGTTCGGCGCGGATCACTGCCATGGCGCGGGTGTAGCGGCCCGAAGTGCCCGAGGACAGCGCATAGACCAGGCAATAGGTGTTGCGCGGCATCTCGGTGATGCCGGCCACCTGCGACGGGGTCAGGCCGGGCAGGTGGCGGTTCACCTCGGGCGCAAGCGCCCGGCGTTCGTCCTCGTTCACGATCTGGACGACGAAGTTCGCGCCCGTCTCGACCAGCGACACGGGATGGCCCGTCACCCCCGCCAGCCGGCCCAGATAAGAGGCCAGCCGCGCCCGGTCGGCGGCCTGCCGGTCGGGCGGGACGCTGGCGCCAAAGCGGACGGCGACGCGCACGGGATCCTCCCACCGGCGCAGGTGGCTGGCGGTCTGGCGGGCGACCAGCCCCGCGCCGGTCTGCGCGTATTCGTCATAGAGCGCCAGCCGCAGGAAGGTTTCCGCCAGCTGGTCGGCCGTCCAGGGCGCATCGGCCGCCCCGCCGTCGGTGCGCAACAGGCCGCGCGACAGCAGTTCGGCCTGCACCCGTGCCAGATCGCGTTTCAGCGCAGCGCTTTCGGCCGACACGGGCGGCTGGGCGG
>JACXUX010000094.1 GCA_014763725.1 Rhodobacterales bacterium | reverse complement strand
TTCTTCCTCGGTCACCGGGGTGGCGGGGGCGGGCTGCGGCGCGGCCGCCGCGCGCTGGCGGGGCCGTTCGCCGCGTTCGCCGCGATAGCCCAGGCCCCCCATCAGATCGAAGAACTGGTCCAGCGTCAGCCCGGTGATCGACAGCATGTCGGGCGAGGCCTCGAACCCCGCGCGGCTGTCGCGGGCGCGCAGCAGATCGGCCAGGCGTTCCAGCATGTCGATGCGGATCGCCCGCATCCCGGCAGGGTGATAGCCCGACAGCGTGTAGTGCATGCGCGGCACGTCGGGCAGGTTCGGGATGGTCACCAGACCCGGCGGCGGGCTTTCGGGGAATTCCTGCAGGCCCTGCGACAACGACCACAGCACCAGCCGCAGCCGCGTCGGCGCGGGTTTCAGCAGCTGCTGCACGAAGATCGTGTATTGGCCAAAGCGCACGCCATGCTTGCGCAGCGACGCGCGGGCGTCCTGATCCAGCGCCTTGACCTCTTCGGCCACGCCGTCGCGCGGCAGCACGCCCATCGCCTCGACCAGGCGGAAGGCAAAGCCGCGCGCCAGGCCCTGCAGCGTTTCGTCCCGCGACAGCGCGTGCAGCGGCTCGAACAGCGCGGCGACCTTGCGGTCGATGAAGTGCTGCAGCCGGCGGCGCACCTTCTCGGCCACATCCGACCCGGCCTCTTCGTCGACGAAGGCCTCGACCCCCGGCTTCAGCGGATCGGCGCCCGCCACCAGCTTGCCCACCGCCGAGGCGCCCCACATCAGGCCGCCCTGTTCGGTGAAGTCCATCTCGGTATCGGGCGCGTTGTAGAACCGGTCGGCCCGCAGATGGAACTCGGGGCGCAGCGCCTCATAGGCGGCCTGCCGCAGCGTCCTTGCCTCGTCCGGCGACGAGGTGCCGTCCTGGCGGAAGCGGAACCCTTCCAGCCGGCCGACGAACTCGCCCTCGACCGTCACTTCGCCCTTGTCGTTCACCTCGGCCACAAGGCTCTCCTTCTGCTTCAACCGGCGCAGCAGAACGCTGGTGCGCCGGTCAACGAAACGCTGCGTCAGACGGGCGTGCAGCGCATCCGACAGGCGGTCTTCTACAGCGCGGGTTTCCTCGCGCCAATGGATTTCCTCGGCCACCCAGCCGCGCCGTTGCGCCACATAGGTCCAGGTGCGGATATAGGCCAGCCGTTTCGAGATCGCGTCGATGTCGCCATCGGTGCGGTCGATGCGCGCCACGGCACGCGCCAGCCAGTCGGCCGGCACCTGGCCGCCCCCGTGCAGAAAGCCGAAGATGCGCGACAGCAGCGTGGCATGTTCGCCGGGCGAGATGCCGCGGAAATCGGGGATGCGGCAGACATCCCACAGCAGGCGCACCGCGGCGGGATTGGTGACGCGGTCGCGCACCTCGTCCATCGCCCACAGCGATTTCAGCGCGGCCAGGTCGTCGGCCTCGCGCCCGCGGGTCAGCCATTCATGCGCCGTGGGCCGTTCCAGCGCGTCGATCAGCCGCGGCACGGTGCCGAAGTCCAGCGCCTCGTTGCGCCAGTGAAGCTTGCGGATGGGGGCAAAGCGGTGGTTTTCCAGCGCCTCGACCATGTCCTCTTCAAAGGGGCGGGCCTCGCCCGTCACGCCGAAGGTGCCCGGATCGGTGTGCCGCCCGGCGCGGCCGGCGATCTGGCCGATCTCGTGCGGGAACAGCGGGCGCATCCGGCGGCCGTCGAACTTGGCGGTCGAGGAAAAGGCGACGTGGCGGATGTCCAGGTTCAGCCCCATCCCGATGGCATCGGTGGCCACCAGATAGTCGACATCGCCGTTCTGATACAGCGCCACCTGCGCATTGCGCGTGCGCGGCGACAGCGCGCCCATGACGACCGCGCAGCCGCCCTTCTGGCGGCGGATCAGTTCGGCAATGGCATAGACATTTTCGACGCTGAAGCCGACGATCGCACTGCGCGGGGGCATCCGGCTTATCTTTTTCGAACCTGCATAGCTGAGGGTCGACAGACGTTCCCGGCGCAGGAAGGTGACGTCGGGCACCAGCGCCGCGATCGCGCCCTTCATCGTCTCGGACCCCAGGAACAGCGTCTCGTGCAGGCCGCGGGCGCGCAGCAGCCGGTCGGTGAAGACATGGCCGCGTTCGGGGTCGGCGCAAAGCTGGATTTCGTCGATGGCGACGAAATCGGCGCCGATCTCCAGCGGCATCGCCTCGACCGTGCAGACCCACCAGGCGGTGCGTTCGGGAACGATGCGTTCCTCGCCCGTGACCAGCGCCACGACCGAGGGCCCGCGCTGGGCCACGATGCGGTCATAGACCTCGCGCGCCAGCAGCCGCAGCGGCAGCCCGATCACCCCCGTGCGGTGCGCCAGCATCCGTTCGATGGCGTAATGGGTCTTGCCGGTGTTCGTCGGCCCGAGGACCGCCGTGACCCGCCCCTTGATCATGGGCCCGCGCCTGTTGTCAGAGTGTCTGCCCGCCCGTTTCCGTCTCGAGCCGTTCCACCGCGTCCAATACGCCCTGCAGCCACGGATGTATAGCCAGCGCCGCGCGATAGGCCCGCAGCGCCTGTTCGGGCCGGTCCAGCTGTTCGTAGATCGCCCCCAGCCCCGCCAGCGCGCCGAAATGCCGCGGGTTCAGCGCCAGCGTGCGCGCGATGTCGGCGACCGAGGGGCCATACTCGCCGGCTTGGAAATAGGCGGCGGCGCGGGCGTTCCAGCCCTCGGCAAAGTCGGGGGCGTGGTCGGTCAGCGCGGTCAGATGTTCGATGGCCTGGGTCGTGTCGCCGGCCCCCAGCGCCTCGCGCCCGCGCTGCAGCAGCAGGTCCATCGCGGCAGACCCGGATTTCGACCATTCGTCCCAGATCTGGCGTTCGATCCGCGCGGCCGCCCGGGCATCGGGGGCGGCGGCCAGCTGGCCGAACAGGTCGTCCAGCGCAGGGGTCTGTGCCAGCCCCGCCTGCACGGAAAAAAACGTCGCCAGCGACGCAACGACAAGATTGTGCAACAGACCGCGCGCTTTCATAACCTGTATCCTAGCGCGGGCGGACGGAATTGCCATGCGCGCGGCATCACGAAGGGAGGATCGGATGAGCGAGATCGTCGCAGCGGCCGTGGCCGCGCTGCAGGACAGGCTGTCCGGCGGATTCGACGGCGTGGCGCGGTTCGTGATCGAGGGCGAAGGCAGCGTGATCATCGACCGCGACGGCGTCCGCGCGGGCGAGGAGGAGGCCGACGTGACCCTGACCGCCAGCGTCGAGACCTTTCGCGCGATCCTCGACGGCGAGCTGAACCCCACCACCGCCTTCATGCAGGGCCGGCTGGCCGTCGACGGGTCGATGGGGCTGGCGATGAAGCTGGGATCGGTCCTGTCGTGACCGACCCCGCGGCCGCGCCCCTGCGCGACGATCTGGCGCTGGGGCCGCCGGGCGGATTTGCGCGCTGGCTGCACACCGCCGATGGCGTGCGCCTGCGCCTGGGGGTCTGGCCCGAGGGTGCGCGCGGCACCGTGCTGCTGTTCCCCGGGCGGACGGAATATGTCGAGAAATATGGCCCCGCCGCGGCCGATCTGGCGGCGCGGGGCTATGCCTGCGTGACGCTGGACTGGCGTGGCCAGGGCCTGGCCGACCGGCCGCTGCCCGACCGGCGCATCGGCCATGTGGCCGAATTTGCGGACTATCAGCACGATGTGGCGGCCCTGGTCGCGGCCGTGACCGGGCTGGACCTGCCCCGGCCCTGGTATCTGCTGGCCCATTCGATGGGGGGGGCCATCGGCCTGCGCGCGGTGACGGACGGCCTGCCCGTGGCGGCCTGCGCCTTTACCGGGCCGATGTGGGGGATCCTGCTGCCGCCGCTGGCCCGCCCGCTGGCGCCGGCCATCGCGCGCATGGCCTGCGCGATGGGGCTGGGCCACCGCCTGGTGCCGACGACGGGGCCGCAGAACTATGTGGCCACCGCCGCCTTTGCCGGCAACGTGCTGACGACGCATGCCCCCACCTATGCCTGGATGCAGGCGCAGCTGATGGCCGCGCCCGAGCTGGCGCTGGGCGGCCCCAGCCTGCACTGGCTGGACCAGGCGCTGCGCGAACTGGGCGACCTGGCCCGTCGGCCGGCGCCCGCCCTGCCCTGCCTGACGCTGATGGGCGGGCGCGAACGGGTGGTCGACCCCGCCGCGATCCGCGCGCGCATGGCGGCCTGGCCGGGCGGCCGGCTGATCGTCGAACCCGAGGCCGAGCACGAGATCCTGATGGAGGCGCCCGACCTGCGTCACCGCGCCTTTGACGCCCTGGTCCAGCTGTTCGACCGGGCGGCCACGGGTGCGACACCCGTTTCCTGACAGGAAACGGGCCGATCCCTTGCAAGGGATCGGCGCGGCCGCGCCCGCGCGTCAGATCTCGATCCGGGTGAAGCCTTCGCGCAGGATGGACGACCAGGCCTCGCTCATCGCCTTGAACTGGGGATCGCCGGCCTCGATCCGGCGGGTCTGGCCGACGCGGCAGGCGTCGCGCTCGATCAGCGCCAGATCCAGCGGCATGCCCACCGACAGGTTCGACCGCAGCGTCGAATCCATCGACAGCAGCACGGCCTTCTGCGCCTCGACCAGCGAGGTGGTGGGCTTCACCACCCGGTCCAGGATCGGCTTGCCATACTTGTGTTCGCCGATCTGCAGAAAGGGCGTGTCCTCGGTCGCCTCGATGAAATTGCCCTCGGGATAGATCAGGAACATCCGCATCGCCCCGCCGCGGCGCTGGCCGGCGACGATCATCGTCGCGGTCACGCCCTGGCCCATCGACATCTTCTGGTCGATGTCGCGGCGCACCTCGGCCAGCATGTTGCCCACGATCTCGGCCACCTTCAGCATGGTGGGCGCGCGCAGGATCGACGTGGCCTCGTCCACCTCGGGGCCTTCGATCGCCTCGCGCAGGCGGGCCATGGTGGTCTGGGTCACCGACAGGCTGCCCGCGGTCAGGATCGCGATCACCCGTTCGCCCGGATCCTCGAACAGGAACATCTTGCGATAGGTCGCGATGTTGTCCAGCCCCGCATTGGTGCGGGTGTCGGACAGCAGGACGATGCCCTGATTCAGCAGCAGGCCCACGCAATAGGTCATCGGCACTTCCCCCCCGGCAGGACCCGACCGACCCTATTGCTGTGCCGCGCGCACCGCAACCGCGACGTCCATACTTTCGTCCGCCCCGCCGCGCGCGATGCCGCGGATGGGCGCGGCGTCCTGCGCATCCAGCCCCGAACCCAGCCGGACATAGCGCGCATCGGGGCAGCAGCGGTTGGCAGGGTCAAAGCCCACCCAGCCCAGGCCGCGGATGTGGATCTCGGTCCAGGCATGGGCGGCCTCACCCGGCTGGTCGCCGGTGAACATGTAGCCTGCGACATAGCGCGCAGGCAGCCCCGCATGGCGGGCCAGCGCGATCAGCGCATGGGCATGGTCCTGGCAGACGCCTGCGCCGCGGGTCAGCGCCTCGGCCGCGGTGGTCTGGACCTGGGTCGCGCCCGGCTGCCACAGGATCGCATCGCTGACTGCGGCCGACAGCCGGTGTGCGCGGGTCAGCGGGTCGTCGGGGCCCACCTCGTCCAGCACCGGGGCGGCCAGGTCGGCCAGCGCGGCGTCCATCCGCGTGCGCATCGTGTCGCGCAGATAGCAGCAGGGATTCACCGTCGCGCGGTGGCCGCGCAGCACGCCCGCCGTGTCGAAGGTGTCGACCCGGCCGCGCACCGTGACGGTGATTTCCGCGATCGGCCCGACCACCGTCCAGCCCTGGATCAGATCGCCCGCGCCATCGCGGAACGCGCCGCCCGGGGTGCCTTCGGTCACCGCAACCTCCCACGACAGCACCTTCTGGCCGTCGAACTGGGCAGGGGTCAGGCGGTGGCTCTGCACCATGGCGCGCACGGGGGCGGAATAGCGGTAGGTGGTGACGTGATCGACCGTCAGGATCATCGCGCATCCCCCGACAGATAGCTTTCATGGACGGTGGCGCCCAGGGCCGCGATCTCGCCGATGAAACGGGTCAGGAAGTCGTGCATGCCTTCGTCGAAGATCTCGTCCACCTCGGTATCGGCCAGCCGGCCCAGCAGGGCGCGGGCCTGGTGCTGGGCGGCGGTCGACCGGTCATAGCCGCGCGCCAGCCGGTCCAGATGCCCCGTCACCCCCTGGGCGCAGGAAATCAGCGACCGCGGGCATTGCGGGTTCAGGATCAGGAAATGCGCGATCTTGGCCGCCGTCACCTCGCCGCCATAGGCCCAGTGAAAGGCGCGATGCGCGCTCATCGCGCGCAGCAGCGTCGTCCACTGATAGTTGTCGACCCCCGAGCCCACGAAATCGGCCCGCGGCAGCAGGACGTAATACTTGACGTCCATCAGCCGCGCGGTGTTGTCGGCCCGTTCCAGGTGATAGCCCAGGTGCAGGAAGTCCCAGCCATCGTTGCGCAACAGCGTGGCGTCGATCGCCCCGCGCACCAGGGCCGCGGTGCGCATCGTCCAGTCGGTCAGCCGCGCCAGTTCCGCCTGGCTGCGCGGGGTGCGTTCCAGCTGGCGCAGTTCCTGAAACGCGGTGTTCAGCGCATCCCAGACCTGGGTCGTCAGCGCGGTGCGCACGATGCGCGCGTTTTCCCGCGCCCGCGTCAGGCAGCTGGCGACCGAGGACGGGTTGTCATGGTCGAAGAACAGATAGCTTTCGATGTTGCGCTGGACCGGGTCGCCATATTTGCGGGCAAAGCCGTCGGCGGTGCCGCTGGCCTGCAGCAGGCTGTCCCATTCGTTGCGGAAGCCCTGCCCCGACCCGGGCAGCAGCGCGATGCGCGAGCCCACCTCCAGCAGGCGCGCCATCGTCTCGGCGCGTTCCAGATAGCGGGCGATCCAGTAGAGGTTGTCTGCCGTCCGGCTCAGCATCGGTCTACTCCGCCAGAACCCAGGTGTCCTTGACCCCGCCGCCCTGCGACGAGTTCACCACAAGGCTGCCCTCCTTCAGCGCGACGCGGGTCAGGCCGCCGGGCACCAGCTCGATGCGTTCGCCCACCAGGCAATAGGGGCGCAGGTCGACATGCCGCGGCGCGATGCCCTGGTCGACGAAGGCGGGCACGGTCGACAGCGCCAGCGTGGGCTGGGCGATGTAGTTTTCGGGGTCGGCCTCGATCCGGTGGCGGAAGGCCTCGACCTGGTCGGCGGTCGACCGCGGCCCCACCAGCATGCCGTAGCCGCCGGACCCGTGAACCTCTTTCACCACCAGCTCGGCCAAGTTTTCCAGCACATACTTCAGATCGTCGGCACGCCCGCACAGCCAGGTCGGCACGTTCTGCAGGATCGGCTCCTCGCCCAGGTAGAAGCGCACCATGTCCGGCACATAGGTATAGACGGCCTTGTCGTCGGCCACGCCGGCGCCGGGGGCCGAACAGATCGTGACCCCGCCCGAGCGGTAGACATCCATCAGCCCCGGCACGCCCAGCATCGAATCGGGGCGGAAGCACAGCGGGTCCAGGAAGGCGTCGTCGATCCGGCGATAGATCACGTCGACCTTCTTCGGCCCCTCGGTCGTGCGCATCCAGACGAAACCGCCCTCGACGAACAGGTCCTGGCCCTCGACCAGTTCCACCCCCATCAGATCGGCCAGGAAGCTGTGTTCGTAATAGGCGCTGTTGAAATGCCCCGGCGTCAGGATGACGACCGTGGGCTCGCGGTCGCATTTCAGCGGCGCCACGCTGGCCAGGGTGCGGCGCAGGATCTCGGGGTAGCTGTCGACCGGCTGGATTCGGTTTTCCCGGAACAGGTCGGGGAACATCCGCATCATGATCTCGCGGTTTTCCAGCATGTAGCTGACCCCGCTGGGCGTGCGGCAGTTGTCCTCGAGCACGAAGAAGTCGTCGGGCCCCGTGCGCACCAGGTCGATGCCCACGATATGCGAATAGACCCCCTTGGGCGGGCGAAAGCCCACGACGGCCTTTTCATAGGCCTCGTTCTGATAGACCAGCCGGGCGGGGATGCGGCCGGCGCGCACGATCTCGCCCCTGGCATAGACATCGACCAGAAAGGCGTTCAGCGCCCGCGCCCGCTGCTTGATGCCGCGTTCCAGCCGCGACCATTCGGCCGCGGTGAAGACCCGCGGGAACATGTCGAAGGGGATCAGCCGGTCGGGGTCGCCCCCCTCGCCATAGACGGCAAAGGTGATGCCGATGCGGCGGAACAGCGCCTCGGCCTCGGCCTGCTTCATCTGGCGCAGCTCGGCCGGCATGGCATTGGTCCAGCCGTTCAGCCGGGCATAGGGCGCACGAACCGCGCCATCCTGGTACATCTCGTTGAAATAGGTCGTCACGCGGCGCATCCCCCTGGGGCGTTGGCGCCAGTTAATCAGCCGGCCTGCACGGGCGGAAGGGGCCGCGGCAATGACGGGCGGCAAGGGCGCAGCTTGCGCCCAATTCTTGGGCAACTCCCGGCGCAGCCGCCTGCGAAGCCTCCCAGACGCGCGGGTTTCGCCCGTTTTCCGGGCAGATTGGCCGGCGAATGCCCGCCGGATGCACCTTTCCCCCCGCCCGGCCCGCGCTACCATCGCCGCATGGCGCAGCCCCCCCTCCTGACCTTTACCGACCGCGGAATCTGGTGCCCCGAGGGCGATTTCCACATCGACCCCTGGCGCCCGGTGGACCGCGCGCTGATCACGCACGGCCATTCCGACCACGCCCGGCCGGGCCACGGCGCCTATCTGGCCACCCGGGCCGCGCTGCCGGTGATGCGCCAGCGCCTGGGCGACATCCGGGCCGAGGGCATCGGCTGGGGCGAACGCAGGCAGATCGGCGGGGTCACCGTCAGCTTCCATCCCGCCGGACATGTGCCCGGATCGGCCCAGATCCGCGTCGAACGCGGGGGCGAGATCTGGGTCGTCTCGGGCGACTACAAGACCGAGGCCGACGGTCTGTCCGAACCCTTCGAGCCGGTGGCCTGCCACAGCTTCGTCAGCGAATGCACCTTCGGCCTGCCGGTCTTCCGCTGGCCGCCGCAGGCGCAGCTGATGGCCGACATCAACCGCTGGTGGGCCGACAATGCCGCGGCCGGCCGGATCAGCCTGCTGGGCTGCTATTCGCTGGGCAAGGCGCAGC
>JACXUX010000422.1 GCA_014763725.1 Rhodobacterales bacterium | reverse complement strand
GTCTGGGCCCACAGCGGCGCGGTCAGCGGCGCGGCCGCCACAGCGGCCAGGGCCAGGGCAGACAGAAGGGTCTTGCGGGTCATCGTCGGGTCCTTTCGGTCGGAACGGGCGCGCCATCGCCGCCCTGATGCCTGTTGAACGCAGCCCGGGCCGGGTTCCGTCGCCGCCTGTGGCAGAAAGTTTCAGCCGACCGGCGGGGTTTTGCGACATCGGGACGCAAGACCGCCGCCCCCCCTTTCCGCGGCGCGCGCGCGGGGCTACATAGGGACGGCAGTTGCCACGGGCCGGACCATGACGCAATCGAATGTCGACCAGGACGAACGTCCGCTGTTTCCCGCGCTGGTGCGCGGTTGGTGCCTCCGCTGTCCGGGCTGCGGGTCGGGTCCGCTGCTGCGCGGCTATCTGAAGGTGCGCGACACCTGCCCCGTCTGTGGCGAGGAGCTGTACCACCAGCGCGCCGACGACGGGCCGGCCTATCTGACCATCCTGCTGGTGGGCCATCTGATGGCGCCCTTGATCCTGTGGGTGTTCATCGAATTCCGGCCCGATCCGCTGACGCTGGCCTCGGTCTTCTCGGTGGGGACGGTGGCGCTGTCGCTGTTCCTGCTGCCGCGGCTGAAGGGGGCGATGATCGGCCTGCAATGGGCCAAGCGGATGCACGGGTTCGGCAGCCGTGCCTGAGGGCGCGCCCCAGCCCATCCGCGATGCGGCCACCGTGATCCTGTGGCGCCCGGGGCCTGATGGCCCCAGGGTGCTGATGGGCCAGCGCAGGGCGGCTGCGGCCTTCATGCCGTCGAAATTCGTCTTTCCCGGCGGGGCGGTCGATGCCTCGGACGCCGCCGTGACGCTGGCCCAGCCGCTGCCTGCGGTTTGTGCCGGGCGCCTGGCGGTCCCGGGCGGGCCGTCGCCCGCCGCGCTGGCCGCCACCGCCATCCGCGAGCTGTGGGAGGAAACGGGCCTTGCCCTGGGTATTCCCGGCCGGGCCGACCTGCCCGAGGGGTGGGAGGGCTTCGCCGCCCGCGGGCTGGTGCCGGCCGCGGGGGCGCTGCGCTTCGTCTTTCGCGCGATCACGCCGCCCGGCCGCAGCCGGCGGTTCGATGCCCGCTTCCTGCTGGCCCCGGCGTCGGCCGTGGCCGGCGACATCGACGACTTCTCGGCCGCCTCGGATGAACTTGCCTATCTGCACTGGATCGGGCTGGATGCCGCGCGCAGCCTGGACCTGCCCTTCGTGACCGAGGTCGTGCTGGCCGAGGTGGCCGCCCTGCTGCGCCGCGCAGGCGGGGTGCAGGCGGCGCTGCCGCCGGTGCCGTTCTTCGACAATTCGGGCGACCGGCCGGCCTTCCGCCGCATCGCCTGACCGATCAGCCCCGGGTCACCAGGCCCAGCACCCCCAGCGCCAGCAGCGCCATGCCCGCCAGGTCGCGCCCGCCCAGCCCTTCGCGGAACCACAGGACCGAGGCGAGCGCGGAAAAGATCAGTTCCACCTGCCCCAGCGCGCGCACATGGGCCACGTTCATCACCGCAAAGGCCAGGAACCACAGCCCCGACCCGATCACCCCCGTCACCCCCACGGGCAGCGTAGCGCGCCAGCCGCGCAGCACGGCGCCCAGCGTGGCGGGTTCGCGCCCCGCCAGCCACAGGCCCGGGATCGCGGTCTGCGACGTGGTCACCCAGGCCAGCGTCAGCGTGGCGCGGAACAGCGCATCCCCCGGCACGGCCAGGGTGGCACCGCGATAGCCGATGGCCGACAGCCCGAAGGCCGCCCCCGCCGCCCGCCCCAGGCCCGTCGC
>JACXUX010000421.1 GCA_014763725.1 Rhodobacterales bacterium | reverse complement strand
ACCATGTCCGACCACCAGATGCCCGATACGGCGCTGACAGCCGCCGCGCCCTTCAGCGCGGCAGACCGGGCCGCTGTCTATCGTGCGATTGAAACGCGGCGCGATGTGCGCAGCCAGTTCACCGACCGCCCGATTGATGACGCCACCCTGTTGCGCCTGCTTCGGGCCGCGCATCACGCGCCCTCCGTCGGCCTGTCGCAACCATGGAATTTTATCGTGATCCGTTCCGCTGCGCTGCGCCGTCAGGCACTGTCCGCTTTTGCCAAGGCCAATGCCGAGGCGCTGGCGATGTTTCCCGCCGAACGCCGCCCGCTCTATTCGGCGCTGAAGCTGGAGGGCATCATGACCGCGCCCGTCAACCTGTGTGTCACTTGCGACCACAGCCGGGGCGGCCCGGTTGTGCTGGGTCGCACGCATCAGCCGCAGATGGCCGAATATTCGACGGTCTGCGCCGTGCAGAACCTGATGCTGGCCGCGCGCGCCGAAGGCATCGGCGCGGGCTGGGTCAGCATTTTCCACCCCGCCGATCTGCAGGACATGCTGGGTCTGCCCGCGCATGTCAGCGCGGTGGCCTGGCTGTGTCTGGGCCATGTCGATGCGCTGTATCCCGAACCCGAGTTGCAGACGCGGGGCTGGGCCGCAAGGCTGCCGCTGGAGGAGCTGATCTTTGCCGAACGCTGGGGCCAGCCACATGGCGGATGACATCATGGCCCGCGACCACGGCGGCAATCTGGATCAGGCGCGGGCGATCCATGGTGGTGGCGACTGGATCGACCTGTCCACCGGGATCAACCGCCGCCCCTGGCCGCTGCCCGCGCTGGCAGCGGACAGTTGGCGCAACCTGCCCACGCGCGCGGCGCAGGCGGGGCTGGTTGCTGCGGCGGCATGTGCGTGGGGCGTGGCCAATGATGCGCAGGGCGTCGCCCTTGCCGGGGCGCAGGCCGCGATCCAGCTGGTGCCACGGCTGCGACCCGTCGGACACGCGGCTGTGCTGGGGCCGACCTATAATGAACATGACGCTTGCCTGGCCCAGGCTGGCTGGCGGGTGACGCAACACAGCACGCTTTCAGGCTTGCGCGGCGCCGATCTGGCGGTGGTGGTGAACCCCAACAACCCCGACGGGCGAAGCCATGATCCGGCAACGTTGCTGGAACTGTCACAGCGCGTTGGCCTTCTGGTGGTGGACGAAAGCTTTTGCGACATCACCCCTCACTTGTCCATGCTGCCGCAAGCCGGGGCCAGGGGCCTCTTGATCCTGCGCTCCTTCGGCAAGTTCTACGGGCTGGCCGGGCTTCGGCTTGGCTTTGCCTTCGGGGCCAAGGCCGAGATCGCGGCGCTGCGGCAGATGGCCGGTCCTTGGGCGGTCTGCGGCCCTGCGATCGAGATCGGAGGCCGGGCCTTGGCCGATGCGGATTGGGCGGATGCCATGCGCGCGCAATTGGCGGCGGAT
Source organism: Rhodobacterales bacterium (assembly GCA_014763725.1). Classification (GTDB taxonomy): domain Bacteria; phylum Pseudomonadota; class Alphaproteobacteria; order Rhodobacterales; family Rhodobacteraceae; genus JACXUX01. Next base: position 343 of record JACXUX010000421.1, on the reverse strand, counting down.
GCCGCGCGGGCGGACGGGCTGGCGCAGGCAGCGGGGTGGCGGATCGCGGGGGGCACAACGCTGTTCCGCCTGTATGACACGGGCGATGCGCGGGCAGCCCAAGGCCGGCTGGCACGGCACCAGATCTGGAGCCGGGTTTTCCCCTGGTCCGACCGCCTGCTGCGCCTCGGCTTGCCGGGGCCCGAACCCGAATGGCACCGCCTCGCGCAGGCCCTGAGGGCCTAACGCGCCAGCGCCAACAGACCCGGCACGTCGAGATGCGCCTCCAGATGGTCGGCCAGCATGTCGAGCGTTGCCGCGACATCGGCGGCATGGCGGCGCGGGGCGGCGGCGATGCCCAGGC
>JACXUX010000093.1 GCA_014763725.1 Rhodobacterales bacterium | reverse complement strand
GCCCCCGCCTACCACCCTGCTGCCCTCCCGGTTGCCCCGGGGCCTTTGCGGGCGGACCTTAGCGGCCGGCGCCCGTCCTGTCACCCGCCGGGTGTCGCGCTGCGCGGCGATCCTGCCGCGCGATCACGACAGGCGCATCCGCACGATGAAGAATCCGTCCATCCCGCCGCGGTCCGCCCACAGGTCGGGCCGCAGCCGCAGCCCGCCCTGCGGCGTGATCCAGACGGGGTCGATCCCGCGGGCCTGCGGCGGATCAACCCTCAGGGCGGGGTGGCGCGCCAGGGCCGCGTCCAGCTGGCCCTCGCCCTCGTCGGGCAGCAGCGAGCAGGTGCAGAACACCAGCCGCCCGCCCGGCCGCAGCAGCGCCACGGCGCGGTCGATCAGGCGGGCCTGCAAGTCGATCAGCCCGGGCAGGTCGGCCGCCGACTTGACAAAGGGCAGGTCGGGGTGACGGCGGATCGTGCCGCTGGCCGAACAGGGCGCGTCCAGCAGGATCGCGTCCAGCGGTTCGGGCGGCTGCCAGTCCAGCGCATCTGCGGTGGCGACCTGCGCCGCCAGCCCGGTGCGGGCCAGGTTCTGACGCAGCCGGTCCAGCCGCCGGTCCGAGGCATCGACCGCCCAGACCCGCGCGCCCGCTGCGGCCAGTTGCAGCGTCTTGCCGCCCGGCGCGGCGCAAAGATCGGCCACCACCTCGTCCGGGCGGGGGGCCAGGATCGGCACGGCCAGCGCGGCGGCGGCATCCTGAACCCAGAAGTCGCCCGCGTCATAGCCGGGCAGCGCGCTGATCTGCCCCGCGCCCGCCAGCCGCCAGCTGCCGGTGGGCAGCGCCACCGCGCCCGGCGGGGGCACGGCCCCCTGGCGAAGCGTCAGGTCCACGGGCGGGGGGGCGGCCTGCACCGCCTCGATCGCCGCGACGGCGGGCCGGCCCCAGGCGCGCACCAGCGGCTGGCGCAGCCATTGCGGCAGCCGCTGCGGCGGCAGGCCGGCGAAGGGGTCGGGCAACGCCGCCACCTGACGAAGCACGGCATTGACCAGCCCCGCCAGATGCCCGGTGCGGCGGCCGCGGCGCACGATCTCGACCGCGGCATTGACGGCGCCATGGGCGGCGGCGCGGTCCACCGCCATCTCGCACACCGCCAGGCGCAGGGCATCGCGCGCCAGCCGCGGCGGCGGCTTGCGCATCAGCGGCGTCAGCACATGGTCGGCCTGATCCAGATGCCGCAGCACTATCAGCGCCAGCCGCTGCGCCCGCGCCCGGTCGGCCGGGGTCAGCGGCGCCTGCGGGCCCTCGGGATCGGCCAGAACCTCGGCCAGCAGACGACCTTCGCCCAGCACGGCGCCCAGGATCGCCACTGCCGCCTGCCGTGCCGCCAGTCCCTCTGCCATCGCCCGCCCGCCTTGCCCTGACCGTTCGCGGGCGTATATCACCGCACAGGCACCGCCACCACGGGCAGACCGATGACCGACACGGACACCACCGACGACCGCCCCGACCTGCCCCCGGCCGCCCGCCGCGCCCTGGCCGAGGCCGAAGAGCGCCGCCGCAAGGCCACGCCGGCCCCGCTGCCGCCCGAACTGGGCGGGCGCGACGGGCCGGAACCCGTCCGCTATGGCGATTGGGAGAAGAAGGGCCTCGCGATCGACTTCTGACGCTACTTCAGCCGCAGGTCGGCGTAGTCGCCGCGCCCCTCATCCGCGATGAAGCGCAGCGTGTCGCCGCGGCGTTCGACCACTTGGCAGTTGGGGCCCAGATCCTCATCCCCGAAGAACAGGTCGCGGCAGAACAGCCCGCTCTGCCAGCGCCAGGCCCCCTTGACCGGGGTGCCAAAGGCGCGGCCGGTGATCGCGCCATCGGGCGTGACGTTCAGGTTGATGCCCAGCCGGGTCAGCGCCCGGCCCTGGATCAGCTGAACAAATTCGTCTCGTTCGGCCACGCGCGAGGTTCCCTCGGCCCGGGCCGCGGGGGCGAGCTGGATCGCGATCAGAGCGGCAAGAAACAGCCTTGTCATGCGCATCACCTTGTCACTGGACGCGCGGATTACGCGCGGGGGGTGCGTGCAGTTCCATCACATGGGTGTGAAGACCGCGCTACAGCCCCAGCACATCGGCCATGTCGTATTCGCCCGGCTTCTGCGTCTGGCCCCACAGCGCCGCCCTCAGCGCCCCGCGGGCAAAGATCGCGCGGTCGGTGGCGATGTGGCGCAGCACGATCCGTTCGCCCTCGCCCGCGAAGATCACGTCGTGTTCGCCCACGATGTCGCCGCCGCGGATGGCCGAAAAGCCGATGCTGCCGCGGGCGCGCGCGCCGGTCAGGCCGTCACGCGCCGGCGTGCGCAGCCTGTCCAGATCGGCGCCGCGCCCCTGGGCCGCGGCCTCGCCCAGCATCAGCGCGGTGCCGGACGGCGCATCGACCTTCATGCGGTGATGGGCCTCGACGACCTCGATGTCCCAGTCGGCATCCAGCGCGGCCGCGACCCGCCGCGTCAGGCCGACCAGCAGGTTGACGCCCAGGCTCATGTTGCCGGCCCGCACGATCACCGCATGGCGGGCGGCGGCGGCGATGCGGTCCAGATGCGCCCGGTCCAGCCCCGTGGTGCCGATCACATGCACCGCCCGCGCCTGCGCGGCCAGCGCGGCGAACTCGACCGTCGCGGCCGGCGCGGTGAAGTCGATGATGGCCTGGGCGCGGGCCATCACCTCCAGCGCGTCGTCGGTGACAGGCACGCCCACCGGCGCCCCGCCCATGGCGACGCCCACGTCCTGACCCAGCCAGGCATGGCCCGGCCGTTCCAGCGCCCCGGCCAGCCGCATCCGGTCGGGCTGGGCCAGCACGCCGCGCACCAGCATCTGCCCCATCCGCCCCGAGGCCCCGGCCACCACGATTCCCGGCACATCCGCCATGCTGACCCCCTGTTCCGATGCGCCTGCCTTAGCGCGATCGCACCGGCGGCGCAAAGGGCGGCGTTGCAGCCGCGGGCGAAAGCGCCTATCTGCGCCACATGGCACAGAACCGCACGCCCCGCTCCGAAGGGCCCTCGCAGCGCCAGCTGCGCGTGGCCGAACTGATCCGCCGCACGCTGTCGGACGTGCTGGCGCGGGCTGGCGTGCACGACCCGGAACTGAACCGGATGTCGATCACCGTGGGCGAGGTGCGGCTGTCCCCCGACCTGAAGATCGCCACCGCCTATGTGATGCCGCTGGGCGGCCAGGACGTTCAGGTCGCGATCGACGCGCTGGCCCGCAACCGGGGCGAGCTGCGGCGCATCGTCGGCCGCGCGGTGGCGCTGAAATTCGCGCCCGACCTGCGGTTCCGCCCGGACGAGACCTTTGACAGGCTGGACGAGACGCGGCGCCTGTTCGCGGACGAGGTGGTGCGCCGCGACATCGCCGCGCCCGAGGACGGCGGGGACCCGGCCGAAGGGGACCGCGACGGCGATGCCTAGGTTCGCCGCGCTGCTGGCCGGTCTGCTGCTGCTGGCCGCGGGGTTTGCGGCGGCCGATCCGGTCTGCATCGATGGGTCGCATCAGGGGCTGGACTATACCGCCTGCCGCGCGACGGGCGGTCAGGACGTGCGGCTGTTCCACACCGCGCCCGATGGCCAGACCTATGGCAGTTTCGACCGGATCAACCAGACCTTGGCCAGCCAGGGGCGGCAGCTGGTCTTTGCCATGAATGCCGGCATGTATCACCCCGACCGGCGGCCCGTGGGCCTGCTGATCGAGGATGGCGTGGAACGGATGCGCCTGATCACGGCCGAGGGGCCGGGGAACTTCGGCCTGCTGCCCAACGGGGTGTTCTGCGTCACCGGCACGGGCTTTGCCGTGATCGAAAGCCGCAGCTTCGGCCGCGACCGCCCCGCCTGCCGCCATGCCACGCAATCGGGGCCCATGGCGCTGATCGGCGGCGCGCCGCATCCGCGGTTTCTGGCCGACAGCGCCTCGCGCTATCTGCGCAACGGCGTGGGGGTGACGCGCGACGGCGGCACGGCAGTGTTCGTCATCACCCGCGACCGGGTGAACTTTGCCGAATTCGCCGCCATCCTGCGCGACGGGCTGGGCCTGTGGGATGCGCTGTATTTCGACGGCAACGTCTCGCGCCTGCATGCGCCGGACCTGGGGCGGGACGACTTCGGCTTTCCCATGGGGCCGGTGGTGGGGCTGGTCGGCCCGCTGGATCCGCAGGGTTGACCGGGCCACAGGGTTGACCGCCCGCGCCCGCCCGGCTAGCAGCCGGGGCTTGCAACGCGGGGGGGCATCATGGGCAGACGCAAGGGGCAGGCGATCTCGGGCTGGCTGGTGGTGGACAAGCCTGCGGGCCTGACCTCGACCGCCGTGGTGAACAAGGTGAAATGGGCGCTGGACGCGCAGAAGGCGGGCCATGCCGGCACGCTGGACCCGGCCGCCACCGGCGTGCTGGCCGTGGCCCTGGGCGAGGCGACCAAGACCGTGCCCTACGTCACCGATGCGCTGAAATGCTATCGCTTCACCATACGGCTGGGCCAGGCCACCACCACCGATGACGCCGAAGGCACGGTGATCGCGCAATCCCCCCTGCGCCCCGACGACGCCGCGCTGGCCGCGGCGCTGGCGCCCTATCGCGGCCAGATCCAGCAGGTTCCGCCGCAGTTTTCCGCCGTCAAGGTCGACGGCGAACGCGCCTATGACCTGGCGCGCGAGGGCGAGGCGATGGACCTGGCCGCCCGCCCGCTGTGGGTGGACCGGCTGGAGCTGGTCGACCGCCCCGATGCCGACCATGCCGTGCTGGACATGGTCTGCGGCAAGGGCGGCTATGTGCGGTCGATCGCCCGCGATCTGGGCCGCGATCTGGGCTGTCACGCCCATGTCGTGGCGCTGCGGCGGCTGTGGTCGGGGCCCTTCGACCTGGACGGCGCCGTGACCTGGGACGTGATCGAGGCCGAGGCCCGCACCCCCGCCCTGGCCGCCCGGCTGCGGTCGCTGGAACTGGCGCTGGCCGACCTGCCGCGGGTCGAGGCGACCGATCAGGGCGCCCTGCGGCTGCGCAACGGCAACCCCGGCCAGGTCGTGGGCCCCACCCCCGAATGGGGGGATGAGGCCTGGGCCGCCCATCGCGGCCGCGCCGTGGCCGTGGGCATCTACCGCGGGGGCGAGCTGCACCCGACCCGGGTCTTTGCCCAGGACTAGACAGCGGGCGGCCAGGGCCGCTGCGCCTCGGCCGCGATCCAGGCGCGGATCCAGTCGGGCAGCGGCGGGCTTTCGGTCGGCGCGCCCATCGCGGCCAGCACCTGCGCCGGCGGCACGATGCCCGCAGGCCCGGTGACGGCGGTGCGGATCAGCCCATGGTTGGCGCAGTCGGCGCCCTTCCACATCGCCTGCTCGACATACAGGAACCTGTCGTCCCAGCCGACCAGACGGCTGCGCATCTGCACCCGGTCCCACAGCCGCAGCCGGCGGCGATAGCGTGGGCAGCTGCCCGCCACCGTGATGCCCCAGCCCCGGCGCCGCAACGCCGCGATCAGCCCGCTGCGCAGCACCATGGGCACCCGCCCCAGGTCATACAGCGTCAGCGTGCGGCCGTTGTTCAGTTCCACCCAGGGGTCCAGATCCCAGGGCCAGATCCGGTGATGCGACACATGCGTGTCCAGCACGCCCAGCGGCGGCATTCGGCGCACGCGCCAGGTTTCAAGCGCCAGTCGCAGCAGCGGATACATCGGCAGCCCCCGGGATTTCGACCGCCGTCCCGTGCCGCGCCGCAGCGCCTGCGTCAAGCACGACGCGGCGGAAGAGGTTGCCCTTTGCCCCCGCCCCGGCTACCCATGGCGCACCCGCAGCCACAGGACCCCATGGGATGACCTCGCTTACGCAGATCCTGCTTCTGATCCTCGACGTCGCACAGTTCGTCATCTTTGCGCATATCATCATGTCCTGGCTGATCAACTTTGGCGTGCTGAACCTGCGTCAGCCGCTGGTGGGCCAGCTGTGGGACGGGCTGAACCGCCTGCTGGAGCCGGTCTATTCCCGCGTCCGGTCGGTGCTGCCGGCGATGGGGGGGATCGACCTGGCGCCGCTGCTGGTGCTGCTGGGCGTCTATGCGCTGCGGATCGTGATCCTGAACAACCTCTGACCGGGCCGCCGCGCATGGCCGAACCCCAGGATCTGCTGGCCAAGGTCTTCGGCTTTCCGGCCTTTCGCCCCGGCCAGGCCGAGATCGTGGAGGCCGTGACCGCCGGCCGCAACACGCTGGCCATCATGCCCACGGGCGGGGGCAAGTCGCTGTGCTTTCAGCTGCCCGCGCTGTGCCGACCGGGGGTGACGGCGGTGATCTCGCCGCTGATCGCGCTGATGCGCGACCAGGTGCGCGCGCTGCGGGCGCTGGGGGTCGAGGCCGGCGCGCTGACCAGCGCCAACACGCCCGAGGAAACGGACGAGGTGCACGCCGCCCTGGAGGCCGGGCGGCTGAAGCTGCTGTATCTGGCGCCCGAACGGCTGGCGCTGCCCGGCACCACCGCGCTGCTGCGCCGCACCCGCACCGGCCTGATCGCCGTGGACGAGGCGCATTGCGTCAGCCAGTGGGGCCACGACTTCCGCCCCGACTATCTGCGCATCGGCGCGCTGCGGCGCGACCTGGGGGTGCCGCTGGCCGCCTTTACCGCCACCGCCGATGCCGAGACGCGGGCCGAGATCGTGGCGCGGCTGTTCGACGGGGTGGCGCCCGACACCTTCCTGCGCGGCTTCGACCGGCCGAACCTGTATCTGGCCTTTGCGGTCAAGGACAATCCGCGCCGCCAGATCCTGGACTTTGCCGCGGCACGGCGCGGACAGTCGGGCATCGTCTATGCCGCCAGCCGCGCCAAGACCGAGTCGCTGGCCCAGGCCCTGCGCGAGGCGGGGCACGAGGCCTGCCACTATCACGCCGGGATGGACCCCGACGAACGCCGCCGCACCGAACTGCGGTTCCAGCAGCAGGACGGGCTGATCGTGGCGGCGACCATCGCCTTTGGCATGGGGATCGACAAGCCCGACATCCGCTGGGTCGCCCATGCCGACCTGCCGAAATCGGTCGAGGGCTATTACCAGGAAATCGGCCGCGCGGGCCGCGACGGCGCCCCGGCCGAGACGCTGACGCTCTATGGCCCCGACGACATCCGCCTGCGCCGCGCCCAGATCGACGAGGGCACCGCCCCCCCCGACCGCAAGGCCGCCGACCACGCCCGGCTGAACGCCCTGCTGGGCCTGGCCGAGGCGACGGGTTGCCGCCGCCAGGTGCTGCTGGGCTATTTCGGCGAAACCTCGGGGCCCTGCGGCAGCTGCGACCTGTGCGACCGGCCCGCCGCGCTGTTCGACGGGACCGAGGCCGTGCGCAAGGCGCTGTCGGCCATCCTGCGCACCGGCGAATGGTTCGGCGCGGGCCATCTGATCGACATCCTGACCGGCAGCGCCACGCCCAAGGTGGTGGAGCGCGGCCATGACCGGCTGCCCACCTTTGCCGTGGGCCGCGACCTGTCCAAGGCGAACTGGGCCGCGGTCTTTCGCCAGATGATGGGGCGCGACCTGATCCGCCCCGACCCCGAACGCCACGGCGCCCTGCGCATGACCGAGGCCGCCCGCCCCATCCTGCGCGGCGAGGAAAGCATCACCCTGCGGCGCGACACGGTCCAGGCCGCAGCGTCCGCCCCCGCCCCCGCCCGCGCCCTGGTGTCGGATGAGGATGCGCCACTGCTCTCGGCGCTCAAGGCGCGCCGCCGCGCCCTGGCCGAGGCGCAGGGCGTCCCCGCCTATGTCGTCTTTGCCGACCGCACGCTGATCGAGATGGCGGAACGGAGGCCGCAGACCCTGGACGACATGGCCCGCATCCCGGGCGTGGGCGCGAAGAAGCTGGACAGCTACGGCGCGGCCTTTCTGGCCGTGATCACCGGGGCCACGGCCCCCGACCTGCACCCCAGCCGCCGCGCCCTGGCCGGCCGGGCGGCGGCCAGCCTGTTCGACCGCCTGGCCGAGGCGCAGCTGCGCCTGGCGCGGGGACAGGACGGCACGGGCAAGTATCTGTCCTGCACCCCCACGACGCTGCGCCACATCGCCGAACGCCGGCCCCGGACCCTGTCCGAGATCGAGCAGATCCCCGGCATGGGCCCGCAAAAGGCCGAACGCTTCGGCTCGGCCTTTCTCGAGATCCTGGAACAGGATTAGCAGGCCTGAACCCGCGGCGCCCGTTGCCCCCCGGGTATGGGTCCGGCAGGTGCATCATTGGGCGGATGCAGCCTTGCCGGGCCGGTGGCCGGAACGGCCCCGCCAGAGGATTGGCGGGACCGGACCCGCAGCCCGTTGCGCCGCGCGGGGCGGGTCCGGCAGCTGCCTCGACGGGCAGGCGCCGCCGTGGTGGGCAGGATCGTGGCGCGCATGGACCTGTCCGCCACTGCCCGACCAACGCTGCGGCGGGCGGCGGGTGCGGTCACGGGCCGATCGTTGGCGGGCACCCGTCGCGAGCGGACCGACAGATGACGGACACAAGCCCCGCTCAACAGCGCGGGGCGGGGATGGGCCCCGGACCATTGCGGTGCCGCGGGCGCCTGCGGACACGCGGGTGGCGAGGGTTGCGCGTCGGCGGCCGGCCTCGGGGGGCGGACACCGGGCGCATGGCTTGCGCCGCTGTGCAAAGCCTCTGGTGACAGACGCGCCGGCGGCCAATGCGGGCCGGCGCGGTGCCCGCCGTCAGGCCGCGTCGCCGGGCTCCAGGCCCAGCGGGCGCACATCGGCGGGGCAGAAGCCGGCGATCGCCTCGACGATCGCGGTCTTGCGCAGCGGCTTGGTCAGATAGGCGTCGATGCCGGCGGCCAGGATCGCCTCGGCGTCGCCCTCCATCGCGTGGGCGGTCAGCGCGACAATGGGCACATGCCGGCCGGTGCCCGCCTCGGCCGCACGGATGGCCTGGGCGGCGCTGCGCCCGTCCATCCCGGGCATCGAGATGTCCATGAAGATCAGGTCGGGGCGTTCGCGGGCGTTCATCTCGACCGCCTCCTGCCCGTTGGCGGCAAAGGTCAGGTCGATGTCCAGATCCCGCACCATCTTGGCAAAGACCAGCTGGTTGGTGCGGTTGTCCTCGGCCGCCAGCACGCGCATGCGCCGGGCGGGGGC
>JACXUX010000092.1 GCA_014763725.1 Rhodobacterales bacterium | reverse complement strand
GGGGGGCGGTCATGCGGCGTCTCCGTCGGTCAGCGCGGCCAGAACCTGATCGAAGGCGGCGATCAGCCGGTCGATCTGGCCCTTCTTCGTGGCCGGGCTGACCAGCATCATGTTGTGGAACGGCGCGATCAGCGCGCCGCGGTTCAGAAGGCCCGTGTGGATCGCGGCCTCGACCGGCGGGCAATGGGCGGCGGCGGCCTCGGTCCCGTTGCGCAGGGGGCCGGGGGCGCAGATGAATTCGACGCGCGCCCCCACGCGCCCCACATGCCAGGGCAGGCCGTGGCGGTCGATCGCGGCGGCCAGCCCCGCGGCCAGGCGCGCCGCCCCGCGGTCCATCAGGGCAAAGGCGGCGGGGGTTGCCACCTCGGCCAGGGTGGCCACCAGGGCCGCGAACTGCATCGGATTGGCCGACAGCGTGGTGCCCATGCCGGAATGGCCGGGCGGGCGGGTGGCGTCATAGGCGGCAAAGCGGTCGGCCACTGCCGGCGACAGGCCCCAGACCGCGGTGGGCACACCGCCGGCCACGCATTTGCCCACGACGAAGATGTCGGGCTGCAGCCCGTGCACGCGGGTATAGCCGCCGTGGCCCGAGGACTGGGTATGCGTCTCGTCGATCATCAGCAGCGCGCCGTGGCGCGTGGCCAGGTCGCGCAGGCCGGCCAGAAAGCCCGTCTCGGGCAGCACCATGCAGGAATTGGTCATCACCGGCTCGGTCAGGATGGCGGCGATGTCGCCCTGCGCCAGCGCGGCCTCGACCGCGGCCAGGTCGTTGAACTCGACCGCGACGGCGCCGCGGGTCAGGTCCTGGACCTGGCCCACCAGGCCGGGCCGGGCCACGGTGCGGCCCCGGTCCAGCGCGACCATCGTGTCGTCGACCGTGCCGTGGTAGCAGCCGTTGAACACCAGCACCCGGGGCCGGCCGGTCACCGCGCGCGCCACGCGCAGGGCAAAGCGGTTGGCATCGGTGGCCGTGGTCGCGATCTGCCAGCGGAAGGGGCCGAAGGTGTCGGTCAGCAGCTGCCCGGCCTGCAGCGCGGCCTCGGACGGCAGCATGTAGGTCAGGCCGCGGCGCGCCTGGCGGCGGATCGCGCGCGCCACCGGCGCGGGGGAATGGCCGAACATGCTGCCCGTGTCGCCCAGGCAGAAGTCGTCCAGCGTGATCCCGTCGATGTCGGTCAGCCGCGCGCCCCGGGCGCGGTCGACCAGGATCGGAAAAGGCATCGGCCAGTCGCGCATCCAGTGCATCGGCACCGCGTTCAGCCAGGGCGCCGCGCCCGCCTGCAGGGCGGCGCGGGTGCGGGGACGGGCCCGGGCATAGGCGGCGGCCTCGGCGCGGGCGAACTCGGCAAGGCGGCGGGCGGACAGGCCGGCGAGTGTGTCAGATGGGGTCATGGGCAGCATCCAAGCATCCCCGCCTTATCCTGCGGCGCGCGGGCGAAGGGAAGGGGGCTGGCGCGCGGGGCAAAGGCAGGGTTGCCAGCCGGGCGCAACTGGTGGACCGTGCGGTCATCACCCCCCGGCCCCCCGGGGGGGCGGCCGGTCCCGGCGCGCGCATGGCTGCATCTGACGGAAAGGCCCCCGCATGAAACCGCTTCTGTTGTCTGTCCTGCTGCTGGCGGCCTGTGTGCCGCATGTCGCCTCGCCCGACTACTGGGACGACCCGATGACCCTGCGCGCCGATGTCAGCGCGGACCGGCTGGCCGGGCGCTGGTATGAGATCGCGCGCTTTCCCACCCCGTTCCAGACCGGCTGCAGCCATGTGACGGCCGATTACGTGCCCCAGCCCGGGGGCGGGCTGGCGGTGGTCAACCGCTGCCGGCGTGCGGGCGGGGTGGAACAGGTCGCGGGCAAGGTGATGCCCGCAGGCCCGGGGCAGTTCCGCGTGACCTTCGAGGGCGTGCCGCTGGCCGGCGCCTACTGGATCGTCGATCTGTCGGCCGACGGGCGGACGCTGCTGGTGGCCACGCCCGGCCGCACTGCGGGCTGGGTGCTGCATCGCGACCGCCGCATGACCCCGATGGAGCTGACGGCCGCGGCCGGGGTCTTTGACCGCAACGGCTATGACGTGGCCGCGCTGCAGCGCACCGACCAGCGCTAGACCCCGCCGCCCGAGGGGGCGGTTCGGCGCGGCCTGCCGCCCGCGCGCCTGAACGCTTTGCTAACCCGCTGCTGCCAGTCTGGGGTCGATCCCGGTGGCTGCCCGGTTCGCGCCACAATCCGGGCCTGTCTGTTTCCGAATTGCCGGGGTTTGTCCCGAATTCGGTCACAGGCGTTTCCCAGAATGGGGTTCATGCAAGCTACTTGACAAAGGCGGGAGACGGCAGATGCAGATGTTTCGGATGGAAGACACGCGCCAGGCCAGTCCGGTGGGCTGGGGGGTGCAGGCCCTGCTGCTGGCCGACCCTGCGGATGAAGCGTTGGCGGCGGGCGTGGCGCGGTTCGGGGTGCGGCTGACGGTCGAGGGCGAACTCTATGCCGGCCTGTCGGCCATTGCCGACGATCCGGCGGAATGGGGGCTGCTGGTGATGGATTGCGACCGCTTCGGCGGGCTGTCCACGGTGCAGCACGCGCTGGCGCTGCTGGGCGAGGAGGCGCGGCGCGTGCCGACCATCCTGATCTCGTCCGGATGCGCGGCGCAGGAATTCCCCGAGGACCGTCGCGCCCCGATCCGGCTGCGCGGCCCGGTGTCGTTGCTGGCGCTGCGGGTGGGCATCGAACACGCGCTGCGCGACCGTCTGGTCTGGCGCGCGGCCTGAGCCGACCGCCCGGTGGAAACGCCGCCCCGGGGGGCGGCGGTCCGGCAGATCATCGGGGCAGGGGCCGCCATCGGGCCCGCGGTGCCCGCGCGACGCGACCCTCAGGCCAGCGCCAGGTTGATGGCCGATTCGCGGCCGTCACGGCCCGACTGGATCTCGAAGGTGACCGCCTGGCCGTCCTTCAGGCTGGTCAGCCCGGCACGCTGCAGCGCGGTGATGTGGACGAACACGTCCTTCTTGCCGCCCTCGGGGGCGATGAAGCCGTAGCCCTTGGTCTCGTTGAACCACTTCACGGTGCCCTTGGCCATCGTGAGTTCTCCTGTCGATCTGCCGCCCACGGAATTGCGGCGGCCCGGCACGTCAGCACTCAATCGAAGCTGCGGCCGGGCGAAACGGACGGTAGTCGATAGGCAATGGTGCGACCCGAAGGTAGCGCGATTTCCCTTGAAGGCAAGGAATATCGCGGGCGCGCGCGGCGCGGCGGCGCGGTCCGCAAAAGACATTCAAGAACTTGAATTTGTATGCTGCCCATGCCACATTGCCGGGCAAGGCGCCGCTGGGTGCGGCCCGCCGTTCTGGGAGAAATGCGATGTCGCTGGACCGCAGCGTGATGATGTTTGCCGGGATCATGGTCCTGGTGTCGGTGGGGCTGACCCTGTGGGTGTCGCCCCTGTTCGTCTGGTTCACGGTGTTCATCGGCGTGAACCTGATCCAGTCCTCGGTCACCGGCTTCTGCCCGGCCGCGCTGGTGTTCAAGAAGCTGGGCGTCAAGGAAGGCTGCGCCTTTCGCTAGGGCCGTTCAGGCCGCCGCCCTGCCCCTGCCCGCCGGGCAGGTCGGGGTCCAGCTTGCCGCGCGCGGTCTGCACCATGGTGTCCGGCATCTCGTCCTCGCCCGGGCATCTTCCGACTGGGCCAGGTTCTCCTCGTGATACGGCATGTCCAGGATCGACCTGTCGTCGGTCCGGGGGTCGGCATGGCCGGCCAGCGCCGGGCCGACGGTCACCGCCATCAGGGCGGCCGCAGGGATCGTCTTCATTGTGGCCTCACGGCTCGTGTTCAGGTTGTCGTCCCTGTTCGCGGGAAGAGCCGTCCCGAAAGCCCGCGCCGAAACATGGGCGCGCATGGACGGACTTGCGCGGATCGGCCGCGGCCTGCGCGCAACGCCCGGGCGACTGCGCGGGGTTCTGCCGCGGCGGCGCGGCATGGTGGCGCAGGCGGCCGGGGCGGGGCGGTTGCCGGCGGCCGCCGTGCGGGCTAGAAGGGCCCGAAGCAGTGGGCGCCGCCATGTGGGACGACATCTTTCGCAATCCTGAGGCCGATGCGGCGGCGCTGCGGCGCCTGTTGCGCCGGCCCCCGCCGCAGATCGTCTATGCCGTGCATTTCACCCCCCGGTCGGGCAGCTCCTGGCTGACCGAGGTGCTGTCGCGCAGCCAGGCCCTGGGCGCCCCGGGCGAGGCGTTCAACCCCGCCTTCGTGCCCCAGATCGCGCGGGCGCTGAACGCCACCAGCCGCGAGGAATATGTCGCCGCCATCCAGCGCCGCCGGGCGCGCGGCGGCGTCTTCGGGTTCGAGGCGACGGGCCACGACGTCAAGGCGGTCTTCGGCAGCTATGACACCTTTCACACCTATTTCGGCCAGGCGATCGACTTCTGGCTGCTGCGCGAGGATATCGTCCTGCAGGCGGTGTCGCTGTTCAAGATGGCGGCGGTGCGGGTGTCGCACAGCACCCAGGTGACCGAGGGCGCCCTGGACGAGGCCGACAGCCGCTTTGCCTATGACGCCCGCCAGATCGAGCGCTGGATCACCCATCTGATGGCCGCCGAACGCCGGACCGAGGCCCATTTCGCCGACTGGAAGCGTCGGCCCTGGCGGCTGTCCTATGAACGGATCACCGCCGCGGGGGCGGCGGCGGTCGAGGCCTGGTTCGCCGACCGGCTGGGCGTGACCCTGCCTGCCGCGGTGCCCGAGGCGGCCGAAACCGGCCACCGCCAGCTGCGGACCGACAAGAACACCGAATTCGCCGACCGCTACCGCGCCGAAAACCCCGAACTGGTCGCCGCGATCACGGCCGAACGCCAGCCGCGGATCGCCGCGCTGGACGATCCGCGCTGCGGCGGGCCCGGGGTCGCGCCCCGGGGCGCCGCAAGACCCGCCCGCCGGCTGCGCCCCGGGGGCTGACGCCCTTCGCCGCTCTGGTTGCAGCACTTGCACCCGCACGCTCGGCTGGCGCAAATGCCGCGCAGACCGGATGAGGTCGTCGCCATGATCCGCCTTGCCCTGTCCTGCTGCTTGCTTCTGCTTTCGTCGGCATTGCGGCCGGCCTCGGCAGACGCGCTGCCGAGAGAGGCCTAGATCCGGGACTGGAGCGCCGCCTGCCGGACCGAGCGGTTTGTCGGGCTGCCGCTCGAGATCAGCCGGCTTGAGATCGACGCGATCCACGTCGGCATCCATGTTGCACTGCGGGCGCGCTACGACTCGCTGCGCGCCTTCGGCGGCAAACCCGCCCGGACCCTGGATCAGTTCATCGCCGAGGCCTGCATCTGCACGGCGCGTCAACTGGCCACGCCTGGCTGCGACCTGCGCAAGCCCCCCGCCGAGGCGACGCTGCAGGCCGCCGTGCGCAGCTGCACCGATGCCGTGCGGATGCTGGCGAAATGACCGCGCCGGGCACGCCCGGCGCGACCCGTGCCGTGCTCAGCGGCTGAACTTCTTGTATTTCACGCGCTTGGGTTCGACCGAGTCGGGGCCCAGGCGGCGGATCTTGTCCTGTTCATAGGCTTCGAAGTTGCCTTCGAACCATTCGACATGGGCCTCGCCCTCGAACGACAGGATATGTGTGCACAGCCGGTCCAGGAAGAAGCGGTCGTGGCTGATGATCACCGCGCAGCCCGCGAAATCCTCGAGCGCGGCTTCCAGCGCCTGCAGCGTCTCGACGTCCAGGTCGTTGGTCGGTTCGTCCAGCAGCAGCACGTTGCCGCCCGATTTCAGCAGCTTGGCCAGATGCACCCGGTTGCGTTCGCCGCCCGACAGCAGGCCCACCTTCTTCTGCTGGTCGCCGCCCTTGAAGTTGAACGCCCCGCAATAGGCGCGGCTGTTCATCGTGGCATCGCCCAGTTCCAGCACCTCGAGCCCTTCGGAAATCTCTTCCCAGACCGTCTTGTCGGGGTTCAGCGCGTCGCGCGACTGGTCGACATAGGCCAGTTTCACCGTCTCGCCGATGGTGATGCTGCCCGCATCGGGCTGTTCCTGGCCGGTCAGCATGCGGAACAGCGTCGACTTGCCCGCGCCGTTGGGGCCGATCACGCCGACGATGCCGCCCGGGGGCAGGGCAAAGGACAGGTTCTCGATCAGCAGGCGGTCGCCATAGGCCTTGGTCAGGCCGTCGACCTCGATCACCTTGCCGCCCAGGCGCGGGCCGTTGGGGATGATGATCTGCGCGGTCGTGATCTTTTCGCGTTCCGACTTGGCGGCCATCTCCTCATAGGCGTTGATGCGCGCCTTCTGCTTGGCCTGCCGGGCCTTGGCGCCGGCGCGGATCCATTCCAGTTCGCGTTCCAGCACCTTCTGCTTGGCGCGGTCTTCACGGGCCTCTTGCGCCAGGCGCTTGGCCTTCTGTTCCAGCCAGCTGGAATAGTTGCCCTCGTAGGGGATGCCGCGGCCGCGGTCCAGTTCCAGGATCCAGCCGGTGATGTCGTCCAGGAAATAGCGGTCGTGGGTCACGATCAGGATCGTGCCCTTGTAGTCGATCAGGTGCTTCTGCAGCCAGGCGATGGTTTCCGCGTCCAGGTGGTTGGTCGGTTCGTCCAGCAGCAGCATGTCCGGCGCCTCAAGCAGCAGCTTGCACAGCGCGACGCGGCGCCTTTCGCCGCCCGACAGCGTGCCCACCGGGGCGTCATCGGGCGGGCAGCGCAGGGCCTCCATCGCGACATCGACCTGGGCGTCCAGGTCCCACAGGTTCTCGCTGTCGATCTCGTCCTGCAGGCGGGCCATTTCCTCGGCGGTGTCGTCGGAATAGTTCATCGCCAGTTCGTTGTAGCGGTCGAGCTTGGCCTGTTTCGCCGCCACCCCCAGCATGACGTTGCCGCGCACCGTCAGCGTTTCGTCCAGCTTCGGTTCCTGCGGCAGATAGCCCACGGTCGCGCCCTTGGCGGCCCAGGCCTCGCCGGTGAAATCCTTGTCCCAGCCGGCCATCACGCGCAGCAGGGTGGATTTCCCCGCGCCGTTGACGCCGACGACGCCGATCTTGACCCCGGGCAGGAAGTTCAGGCGGATGTTCTCGAACACCTTCTTGCCGCCGGGATAGGTCTTGGACACGCCATCCATGTGATAGACGTACTGGTAGCTCGCCATCTGCAGTCTCCTTCGGCCCCGGGTCTGGCCCCCGGATAGCCGGACCGGGGCGCCGGGGCAATGGCCCGGGATCAGCCGGCCGCGGCCCGGGGCCGGCGCCCGCGGCGCGCCGTTGCAGGAGCGGCGCCATGGCCGCGCAGAAAGTCCGGCACAAGCTCGCCCCGGATCGGCGGCGAAAGCCAGTAGCCCTGGATCATCGGACAGCCCATCGTGCGCAACCGGTCGGCGGTGGCTGCATCCTCGACCCCTTCGGCGATGATCTTCAGGCCAAGGTCGCGGCAGAGTTCGATGATGGTGGCGACGATCTTGGCGCTGGTGTCGTTGGTCATGATCCGGTTGACCAGGGCCTTGTCGATCTTGATGCCGGTGATCGCCAGTTCCGCCAGATGCGCAAGTCCGGCATAGCCCATGCCGAAATCGTCCAGAAACACCTCGAAGCCCGCATCACGCAGGTCGCGGATGATGCGGGCGGGCGATCCGCCTTCGCCTTCGTCGGCAAAGACAGTGGTTTCCAGCACCTCGATCGCGATCTGGTGGCGGTCCATCCCGGCGGCTTCGGCGCCGAAGACCAGGCGATTGATGAAGCTGGGATGGCGCAGGAGATCGGACGACGCGTTGAACGACATCGACACGTCACGAAAGCCGCCCGCCGCCAGGCGGTGCTTGGCCTCGAGCGCGGCCTCCATCGAGGCCAGGTCAAGCTTGGCCATCAGGCCCAGTTCGGCGGCCAGCGGCAGGAAGTCGCGCGGGGCGATCAGGCCCTCGGTCTCGTGCTGCCAGCGCACCAGGGTTTCGAAACCGGCGATCTGCCCCGTCCGCAGGTCCAGCACCGGCTGGTAGAGATGGTCGAGCGCGCCGATCTCGACCGCCTCGCGCAGGTCGGCGCTGCGGCGCTGGGCGCGCATGTGGCGCTGGTGCAACCTTTCGTCATAGGCGGCAATGCGGCCGCGGCCGCTGCGCTTGGCTTCGTAAAGCGCGAAATCCGACTGCAGCAGCAGCGTCTGGGAATCGGCGCAACCGGGATCCGCCAGCGCGCAGCCGATGCTGGCCTGACACGACAGCGTCACATCGCGCCAGACGAACGGGCGCCGGATCGCCGCGGCCAGAGCGCGGCCGGTGCTTTCCAGCGCGGCAAGGTCGGGCATGCCCGGGCAGATGACGATGAATTCGTCGCCGCCCACACGTGCGACAAGATCGCCGGTCCTGAGCGCGCCCACCAGCATCGCCGCCGCGTGTTCCAGCGCGCGGTCCCCGGCCGAATGGCCGTGCGTGTCGTTGATCTCCTTGAAGTGGTCGAGGTCGACATGCAGGATCCCCACCTGCCTGCCGCCGGTGCGTTCGGCCGCGAGCGCCCGGTCAAGGTAGCGCATCATCTCGCTCCGGTTGGCAAGGCCGGTCAGGGCATCGTGGCTGGCCTCGTGGGCGAGGCGGTCGCGCATCGCGCGCAGGGTTTCCTCGTGCTCGACACTTTCGGTGACATCGCGGCAGACCAGGATCGCGTGATCTTCGCCGCTGGCCGACCGCCGGAACGCGATGTTGATCTGGTTCCAGAACAGGGAGCCGTCGCCGCGGATGTTGCGGAACAGTTGCAGTTCGGACTGCGGCGCATTGGGGTCATAGCGGAACGCGGCGATCGCCTCGGGCGCGGGGGCCTCGTCCGGCGGAAAGGCGAATTCAAGGGGATTGGAGCCGATCACCTGGTCGGCGGACCGGCCCATCATCCGCAGATAGGCCGGATTGGCCCAGACGATCGTTGCATCCATCGTCTGCACCACAAGCCCGTCGTTGGCGTGTTCTGCCGCCATCCGGTAATATTCGGCCGCCAGGCGTTCGTGCCGCAGATCCGCGCGGGCGCGTTGCAGGGCGCAGCGACCGGCCAGGGCCGCGATCCCCGCCATCGCCGCAAGCAGGATCAGGGCAAGTCCGGCAATCAGCGGCAGGGCGATCTGGTCGTGCAAGGCGGCAGCTCCGGTCGTGGGTAGCGCCACCCTAGACCGCGAGTCTTGTCAGAGAATGAATGCCCGCCGGCGCAGAGCGCACAACAAAAGACCCGGCCGGATC
>JACXUX010000420.1 GCA_014763725.1 Rhodobacterales bacterium | reverse complement strand
GGGCCGAGGCGCGCGCGATCCGCCACGGCTTTCCCTGGGTCTATGCCGACGAACTGGTGACCGACCGGCGCACCCAGGCGCTGGCCCCCGGCGCGCTGGCGGTGCTGGAAGATGCCGACCGCCGCCCGCTGGGCCTGGTCACGGTAAACACCGGATCGAAGATCATCGCCCGCCTGCTGGACCGCGATCCCCTGGCCGTGATCGACCAGGGCTGGTTCGCCGCCCGGCTGGCCCGGGCGCTGGCGCTGCGCGAGCGACTGTTCGACGCCCCCTTCTACCGCCTGGCCCATGCCGAGGCCGACGGCCTGCCCGGCGTGGTGATCGACCGTTTCGGCGATCTGGCCGTGATCCAGCCCAATGCCGCCTGGGCCGAGGCGCATCTGGACCCGCTGGTGCAGGCGCTGGTCCAGGTGACGGGCGTCACGCGCGTGGTCCGGAACGGCACGGGCCGCGCCCGCGGTCTGGAAGGCCTGCCCGAGGAAACCACCCTCCTGCAGGGCACGATCGACGGCCCCGTGCCGGTGCCCATGAACGGCGCGATCTACATGGCCGATGTGCTGGGGGGGCAGAAGACGGGTCTGTTCTACGACCAGCGCCCGAACCACGCCCTGGCCGCGCGGCTGGCGCGGGGGGCGCAGGTGCTGGACGTCTTTACCCATGTCGGCGGCTTCGCGCTGGCCGCGCTGGCCGGCGGGGCCACCCGCGCGCTGGCCATCGACGCCAGCCAGCCCGCGCTGGACCTGGCGCAGGCCGGGGCTGCGGCCATGGGCCTGTCCGACCGGCTGGAGACGCGCCGCGCCGATGCCTTCGACGCGCTGGAACAGCTGGGGGCCGAGGGCGCGCGCTTCGATCTGGTGGTCTGCGACCCGCCCGCCTTTGCGCCGTCGAAGCCTGCGCTCGAGGCCGGGCTGCGCGCCTATGAACGCATCGCGCGGCTTGCCGCGCCGCTGGTGGCACCCGGTGGCTATCTGGTGCTCTGCTCCTGCAGCCATGCCGCCGATCTGACGGCCTTCCGCAATGCCTGCGCCCGCGGCATCGGCCGGGGCGGGCGGCGGGCGCAGATCCTGCACACGGGCTTTGCCGGGCCGGACCACCCGCAACTGCCGCAGCTGGCCGAATCGGGTTATCTCAAGGCGCTGTTCTTCCGGCTGGACGGATGAAGGCGGTTCTCGACGCCTGCGTGCTGTTTCCCACCGTGCTGCGGCAGATGCTGACGGGGGTGGCGGCCCGCGGCCTGTTCACCCCGCTCTGGTCCGACCGCATCCTCGAGGAATGGGCCCGCGCTACGCGCAAGCTGGGCCCCGGCGCCGAAATCGTGGCGCGGGGCGAAATCGCGGCCCTGCGCGCGGCCTTCCCCCGGGCCAGCCAGGCCCCCGCACCGGGGGTCGAACAGCGCCTGACCCTGCCCGACCCCAACGATGCCCATGTGCTGGCGGTCGCCATCGCGGCCGGTGCCGATGCCATCGTCACCTTCAACCGCGCGGACTTCCCCCGCCACCTGCTCGTGGCCGAGGACATCGCCCGCCGCGACCCAGACGGGTTCCTGTGGGAACTCTGGTCGCACCATCCCGAAACCGTCGCCGCCGTGGTCGGCGAGGTGCGTGCCACCGCCGAACGCCTGTCCGGCCAGCCCCAGCCGCAGCGCGCGCTTCTCAAACGCGCGAAACTGCCGCGGCTGGCCAAGGCGCTTGACGCCCCGCCCCCTTCCTCTTGACCCAAATACCCTCAGGGGGGTGAATTCGGCGCAGCCGAATTCACCCCCCTGAGGGTATTTGGGTCAAGAGGAAGGGGGCGGGGCGTCAAGCGCCTTGGCC